>JBDLIZ010000744.1:0-2850 GCA_039714615.1 Pseudomonadota bacterium
AACTTTAAGCCGCCGACAGCCATTGTACGGTGATGCCGCGCTCCTAACACGTGTAGTAGTCTAGGAGTCTGTCGGACTTAGGCGATCGTAGCGAGGGAAGGACGGTTTGAGGCAGATTTTTTGATCGTTTGAGGCGAATAGCCGTAGCGTGTAACGAAAAGGATCAAGAAATCTGTCCAAATCCGGCCTTTCCGCAGTAGGTCAGTCCTAAGTCCGACAGACTCCTAGACACGATTTGACAGTTACCTCTTTAGATGTCGATGGGTTGGTTTTGCACCTCCATCAATATCGGTAACCCTCTCTATTATCTGAAAGGTGTCAGATCAGATCTAGACTACTACAGTTCAACCTTCGGAGGCGGTAAGCCTGTTCTCTACTCTACCCAATTTGTGTTTGCAGTTGTAAAGAAAAAATACGCATTCTGATCGGTCCCACCATGAGTATAAATATTTGAGAAATAATACCTTAATATCAATGCATTATATTCATCTGTGGTTACAAAGAAGTTATAATTTCAACTTCAGCATAATACTGATACCAAAATTCCTGGTTTCACTACGAGGCTCAAAAATACGCCACCCCGCAGGCACACCGTTGCTCGTTACAGTCTTCTCTGGGCTACGTCCTAGATCCCATTGTTCGTAGAATGGCACAATTTCGAAGGACTGAGTCTTGCTATATTCATAATTCCAGGATAGGTTGATACGGGTCCCGTACTTCTCACCAAGTTCAAGCTGGGTATCGTCGAACTCCCCAAATCCTTGGAAATCCACTTCAATTTCGGGATCTATTGTTCGCAACAATTGCGCATCGATTTTCCAATATACAATGTCGCTTTGATTAAATTTGACCTTAAATCCTAGTAAACCGTATTTCCATTGGTAGGTTTCTAACAATCCGGCAACAGGTGTTCCATCTGTTAGCGCAGTAGGACGTATATCCCGGCGCCAGTAATGGTAACCCAGACCACCGTACAATGCAAAATTAAAACTCTCCGCTCGATTGAACCAGTAACCAAGTTGCCATGCCGCATCGATAATGAGTTCATCAGTGTCCGTTTCCAACGGAATTCCGCTCTGGGTTTGACCGTCATAAGTTACCTCCCCACTGTATATGACACCTTCTAAACCCCCAAACCAGTTGTTCCATGGTTGCATCACACCCACTGTGAGACCTGGAACTAGACCATCCTCCCTGTCTAACAACTCACCGCTGTCGCCAAACTCCTGGTAGCCAAAATCCATGACCGATAAGCCGATCCAAGCAGTGGTTTCGGTTTCCATTGCCAGACCACGACCAGACCAAAAAAAGACGACCAACGTAAATCCCAAGAATAATAGACTGATGCGATACAGAGAAATTGCTCTGGCCATAGTATGAGTTTTTATAAATGAACCGTACCCTTGAGCCACAAAAAAGGCGCAGGCATGGCTGCCTGCGCCCTGACCACTGGCCTGAACATAAAGGCCTAATCGTTTAGTGCATCCCAGCTCCTGGTCACTGTCGTTTCGTAAGTGCCGTCTCCATTGGCGTCGATCTCAAGTCGAACTTGCTGATCTAGCGGCAAGAAATTCTCATCGCCCAGTACAGTCAATCTAATGCTGGAATTAGCCCCCTCGATAAGAAGTACCCCTGAATGCGGGTAAGAGGCGCCGAAATCCGTTTCCAAAGGTGTCTGGGTCGTGACAGTCACGCTTCCGTTAATCAAGCTGCTGCTGAGCGTGTAATCGGCCGTTGTCGTCGTCATCAACGTGGCATTTACAAGCGTCTCCGTAAACTGGAAATTAAACAGATCATGGGTCTGGCCGCCTTCGGTTATGGACAAGAGGGTACCCGAGAGAGTGCTAGTAACCTCGGTACCAGTGCTTACGACTGTGACATCATAGGAGCCGTTGATACTGACCGCTGTAGTACCCGCTTGCGTGACAGATAAGTTGTTGTAGCTGATGGTCATACTCACGGTCTCGTTCGGTGCTGTCCCTGTTTGCGTTATACCCGAAAACGAAACGCTGCCGTTGATCACCAAATCGCCTTCAGCACATTGATTAAAGGATATACTGGCGGTCCCGGCATTCTCATCCATGGTCATCGTGATATCACCGCCGGCCGAGCAAGACTGCTGTTGTGTCGCACCGGCCACCACCTCGCCGCCGGCCTCGTGGTTATTGCGCTTGCCCATGAGCACCCGGGTAATCTCATGCAGGCTCGCTTTCTTCGTTCCGGCTGCCGTGGTTTGTGCCGCCAACGGCAACAGGCCACCAGTACTAATCAGACCATCCGCCGATTCAAGGGCCAAGCCTGATACCTGCTCTGCATTGTTGGGATTAAGCGCGATTGGCGTGGCGGGGGCGGTACCGACGGGGCTGGATTCACCATCGCCACCTCCACCTCCACAGGCATTCAGACCGAGCAATAGAGTTCCTGCAATTACCGTGGCTGATAGATATTTCATGATCTTTACGTACATGTTCCTTGCTCCTTTTCCCTTATGCGATAATTCAAAATAAATTTAGGTATGCCTTCTAAAGTGTTTCCCAACCATTCAAAGGTCTGCCATCCAATCCTAGGTAGCGGATAAAACCTGTGTCCCTTAAGTAAAAATTACGTCATCAGAAATGCGGAGCACGGGGTCACGTCTCAAGAGAAAAACAATACTTGAAAATTCCAAAGGGATGTTCAAATCTTGTTCTTTGCCTCTCCCTAAGGAATGCGCACGAAATAAGTTCCCCAACTGGCGCCGAATGATTGTTCGTATTCAAGGCGCGGCAGCAGGCGCATAGCCTAGCTATGCGCCTGTTGTGTGACCGGCATGCTAGCCGGCTAGCTGGTGCAAGTCCAGCCATGGCCCTT
>JBDLIZ010000745.1:0-2848 GCA_039714615.1 Pseudomonadota bacterium
ATCCCTCCCTCTCCGCCAACTTTATGTATAATCCCGGTCTGTTTCAAAGCGCCCGTAGCTCAGCTGGATAGAGTACCTGGCTACGAACCAGGCGGTCGGGAGTTCGAATCTCTCCGGGCGCGCCATAATTCATAATGAAAACAAGCGGATAGTAGTCATGCTATCTGCTTTTTTTCTGCCTCATTTTCCGACTGTGCTAGATTTGTGCTAACCAGCCGGATCTCCGAGAGACCGTCCGCGTATTCCGCCAAATGCTCGACAGATAAATGAGCATACCGGCGGACCATTTCATAGTCGGACCAGCCTCCCAATTCTTGCAGCACATGCAGTGGCGTTCCTTGCTGAACATGCCAGCTCGCCCACGTGTGCCGCAAATCGTGCCACCGAAAATTCCCGATCCCTGCTCTGACAAGTGCTTTGCGCCAGGCATGGTTGTTGGCTTTGGTGACAGGCTTCCCTCTATAAGTAAACACCCAATCCGAGTGTTTCCCTTCTTGCTGTCTGAGCACCAATACCGCTTCGGCATTCAATGGCACCGGGATGGCTTTTCGAGCTTTCGCCTGGTCAGCGTGTATCCATGCACATCGGCGATCCAGATCGACTTGCGACCAGTCGAGTTTGACCACGTTGGCCTCTCTCAATCCGGTTGCGAGTGTAAATCTCGCCATAGCTGCCAGGTGATCAGGAAGCTCCGATAACAAACAGCCTGCTTCCTCTCTCGTCAGCCAACGAACCCGGCGTTTCATCTGCGGCATCATGCGGACGTGAGGCGCACGTTCCAGCCATTCCCATTCACGCTCGGCGCGTCTGAGGATGGCTCGTACGATCTCCAGCATCCGATTGACGGTCGCATTTGTAACACCGTCGGATAACCTTGATTGTGTCAGGTCATCCAGAACGTCCCTGTCGACTTCATCCAGATACCGACCATACAGGTGGGGGTGTACCCGACGCAGATGGCCGACATCGTCATCCAGGGTGACTTTCTCACCCTGTTTTTCTATCAGCCAGCGTTCTACCGCTTCTTCCCACGTCCGACGAGGCTTTTCTCCGAGTTTGGAGACTCGCCAGTAACCGGCTTTCAGCCGGTCGTGGTATTCCTGCGCTAACCGCTTGTCGGCAGTTTTAGCAGATCTGCGTATTTGCTGGCCGCCGGGGGTGCTAAATCGCACCCACCAGGTGTTGCCGCGTTTAAAGAGTGACATGGTTTGTTCTCCTGTACCCTGTCACTTTGCGGCGCTTGCCCATGAGTAGGGTAAAGCGATCGCAGGTAGTCGGCAAGGTCATTCTCCAGGAAAACCCAGCATTTCCCGGGCTTTGCGCCCTTGATAATCCCCGCCCGTGCTTTTTGCCGTACTATGGCGGGTGACATGTGCAGGAATTCAGCGGCCTCGTTCAGATCGAGGGTTCGGTGCTCATTGCTCATTGGCTTATCTCAATAAATACCAGCCCGGTGCTGTACTAGGTGATCAATTAGTTCGCGCTAAAACATTAGCACGATGCCAATCTATTGAGCAAAGGGAAAATGTTTAGCAGGCGGGTAAATAGCCACTTGGTGATGGAGGAATATATGATTTGTGTGATGAATTCCGTTTAAGAAGGGAATGGAACTTCAGAAATCCAAAGCGGACGTAAAGTCTCGCCATTTGGGAGCGCTAGCCGACTCACGGCTTGGGGTGTTGATCCGATCAGTTAGCTTGTTCCCAAGTCCTGTCCCGAGCAGCGGGGTAAGTCGGGCGGTGCTGATGGAGGACCACCTCCGCTTCTTGCGCGACGGCTTGCGATGGTTGCGGCCCCACGTTTGTGTGTCGCTATTAGGGTATAAAAAAATGCATCCTAGTACAATTGCGCACCGTACAATGCATGTCGAACAGGTACCCGCGGCCATGGTATGTCTAGACAAGTAACCCGCAACAATCACTATGTGCCGATCTGGTACCAGAAGGACTTCATTGTCGGCAGTGGGACTTCACTTCATTATTTAGATCTTGACCCGACTAGGACAGAATTACCAGACGGTCGCGTTATAGCTGCGCGCCCGCTCACTTACCGAGCGCCAAAGAGTTGCTTTTGGTCAGAAGATCTTTATACAACTCGGTTTGGTAGTACGATCAACGACGAGATTGAGCGTTTCCTGTTCGGGACTATTGATGATTTTGGTGCCCGTGCTGTTCGTGCCTTTGCAAGTGGCGATTTCGCTGTGATTCACAAACTGTTTCAGCATTTCTTCGAGTACCTCAACGCGCAAAAACTACGAACCCCAAAAGGGTTGGATTGGATCAAAAGTAAGTATCCGAGCCTGACTCAACTCGACCTGATGATTGAAATGCAAGCGCTACGCCGGATGCATTGTACTATGTGGCATGAGAGTGTCAGGGAGATAGTCTCGGCAGAGCAATCTGATGTGAAGTTCATCGTCACTGACCACCCAGTGACGATCTACAACGCCGCATGCCCGCCAACCTCGCTGGCATGCAAATATCCTGACGATCCCACGATTGAACAGAAAGGCTCGCAGACCGTCTTTGCACTAGACGCGAATCATTGCTTGATTTTGTCAAATCTTGAATATGTGAAGAATCCAACGAATGTTGATTTAAGGGCGCCACGTACCCATGCGAGATATGGAGGACAAAGCATCTCTCGAACGGACGCATTCATACGAACACGCAACCTGACAAGCAATGAAGTATGTTCAATAAACCGTCTTCTAAAAACCAGAGCTCATAGATATATCGCGGCAAGCGAAAAGGCATGGCTAGAGCCTGAAAATGTTGATTTGGGACAGTGGGAAACGATTGGCAAGATTCTTCTACCGCCTTCCAATGAGTTGTGGCATTTCGGTGGC
>JBDLIZ010000746.1:0-2845 GCA_039714615.1 Pseudomonadota bacterium
TGAGGCGGCGGCGAGGCGGGTGATCAAGGGTGATGTCGAGATCGACAATATCGAGATCGAGATGGAAGAGGAGTGCCTTAAATTACTTGCACTCTACCAACCGGTGGCCAGTGACCTGCGTTTCATCGTCTCGGTGCTGAAGATCAACACGGATCTGGAGAGGATTGGCGACCATGCAAAAAATATTGCCGAAATTGCAATCAAACTGGCAGCTGATCCTGCCATGGAGATGCCGGAAAGCATGCACATTATCTACAAGCAGGCCCGGTTAATGCTGCGCAAGACGTTGCTGGCCTTTGTCGAGGCGGATTACGAACTTGCCGGCAAGGTCCTCGAAATGGATGACGAAGTGGACAAAATGTGCAGTGCCGAACTGCCCCGTCAAATCGAGTTAATACAAAAACACCCGGAGAATGCCGGTCAGCGGCTGATGCTGCTATCGGTGTGCCGCCAGCTGGAAAGGATTGGCGACCATGCCTCCAATATTGCCGAGGACGTGGTCTACCTGTTGTCCGGCGACATCATCCGTCATGGTGAGTGCAGGGTCATGAAATGCCCGTGAGCAGATTGCTGGTGATCGGTATAGACCATTGAAAAATATAGTTAAAAAACCTTCCGCAAAACTGTAACACAATCGTAATGTAGCGCTAATAATGTCGTAATGTAGATAAACGACAATGGCTGCAAATATCAATCGACGGAAGAGCATCACATGCTGCAACCAATCACTGATACAGAAATCTCACCGATACTGGTACCGGTTGATTTATCGGCTACCTCGACTGAGGCGCTGCTGCTGGCGGCGCAACTGGCGGGACAATCATCTCAACCACTGGTCATTTTGCACGTCGCGCATGATGACATACACCAGCCTAATATTTATCCAAGAAGGAATGCAACAGAACAGATGCTGCCGCTCGAAGAGATTGCTGAGCGCGCGTTGCAGAAGTTCATGGCAACAATGCGCGAGCAGTATTCCGAAAGTGTGATACTGGCGAATGCCGGGATGATGGTGGTTAGTGGCTTGCCGGCAACGCGGATACCTGAAATTGCACGCAAGATAGGTGCGAGCCTTGTCGTCATGGGCGGTAACGGACGTACCAGTCTGTCAAAGCTGATCGCGGGCTCCGTGTCCGAGAAGGTGATTCGCCAAAGCCCTGTTCCTGTCACCATTGTCCATTCTAACGAGGAGGCTTGGGAACACGATAGAGTTGAAGTGCGACAGGCTGGCTGAACACTCGTCAAAAAGAGAGGGCCCTATTCCGTTCAATCGGAAATCAAGATTTCTATTTCGTGTCCTCTGCAAGCAACGGATGAAAACTGCTTTCGGTCGACGTTGAAGTGCCGTGTAAGCCAATTATTGATGATGTGGTGGACCTCGCCAAGCCCCATCCCGCTGACTCCGGCCATGTCGGCCCGATCATGTCCCTGAGTCGTCCCACCCCGAGTCAGGCGGTCCTCAGAATTCTCCATCCATGCCCCCGCCATGGATTGCACCAGGGGACTATGGATCCCTTGGTCCCGGCGCCATAACGCAATGATTCTTATGAGGATGGTGGGCCCGTTGGGACTTGAACCTGGAGACGTCGGATGAGGCGGCCCGATCGGTCGACTGAGTCGTGTCGCCCTGAGTTATGTGGTCCTCGGATCTAACGCTCTATGCCGTCTCTTGGTGGTAACTACAAGGGGAAGGTCTGTTAATTTAGCGTCAGATGGTCTGGGCTAACACAGTTCACCATTACATGTTGCTGACAAGCAAACCAAAAGTCTCAACCTGTTTCCAATTAGTGAATTCAACAACAGTTTCCGGATCGGTAGGACCTCTTGTTATCCTCATAATTAGTCGAATTATCTGTCGGTCCAGAAAGCGATACTTCTTGTAATCGATTTTACCTGCGAAGACAGCCAGTTCCTTCGGTTGCCAGGAGATCTGTTTTAGAAATTTCCTTAGATAAGGATTTGTTTCCGGCTGATTCTTTTCCGGCTTCCGTGCGACAACGTTGACTGAGAAAAAGGCATTTGGTTTGCTGTCCAGAAATTGCTTGTTTCTTTTTATGAATTCATAAACTTTTTTGTGATGTTTTCCGTAGCGGATACTCGCGCCGAGGATTATCTTGTCGAACGATTCCAGGTCCACATTTGGTTTATCATCAATAGAAAACAAAGTAACCTGGTGGTCTAGTTGCTCGACCACCTGACACAGTCTCCGGCAGATTTTTCGTGTATGGCCATCAGTAGTTGAATAGATGATCAGAATTCTAGACATACTTCATACCCAATTGTGTCGTTATCAGTGACTGACTAGGCTTTCCTTCTAGCCAGACCCAGCAGGCTGTTATTTACCCCTGATTGCCGCGCTTAATTCTCTGATACGGTTTATCAGGAACTGCCAGAGCAGCGGGATACTGCATATACAGAGGATGCCAATAATTAACATGAAGTACCCACCCTCAATCTTCATGCGCTCTAGGAGCCTGTCGGACTTGGCACTGAAATTCGAGCCGCCAAGGACATCCAGTAAAAAATCATGCTCTTTTTCTTGACCATGAAGACAATTCGCACATTATTTCAGACGGTAAGAGCATCCCTATCCACTTTTCATCCCCTCAGGGCATGCATTCGTTTCAAATTCCATCCAATGCAGACCAAACTCCATTCACTTTGAACGGAGTCTAACCCGCGCAACAGAAATTGCCTGAACTCCAGTACATGTTTGATGATGCCAAAGACAGTTTCCACTGTGGATTTACGTTCGGCATAAACTGCTTTTCCTTCCCGGGTCTGCAACCGATGTCGCATCGCCTGCACCGCCGTGGCCTTCTGAGGCGGTTCGGGGTCTTCTCTG
>JBDLIZ010000747.1:0-2841 GCA_039714615.1 Pseudomonadota bacterium
ATCCTTCAATACGACTCGTAGGCGTTGCAGTGGTGTTGGAGGTAATTCTGGATTCGGGGATAAGGCACCACTGGGGCAAGTCAGCATGCAGGTTCCACGTCCCTGACAGAGATAGGGATCGACGACTATTCGGTCATTATCAGAGGATATAGCCCCGGCGGGGCAGACGTCGAGACAGGCGCGGCATCCCTTGATGCCATAGCGCTGATGGGC
Organism: Pseudomonadota bacterium; assembly: GCA_039714615.1. GTDB lineage: Bacteria > Pseudomonadota > Gammaproteobacteria > JAAEPA01 > JAAEPA01 > JAAEPA01. The sequence goes on from JBDLIZ010000747.1 coordinate 214, forward strand.
ACATAGAGAGGCTTGGTATTTAAAAAATCTAGGCTTCTGGAAGACACCTACCAGCGCCGATAACCCAATCATGGCTCGCTGTAACGCATCGCGGTCACTACCAGGCGCATAATAGCCCAAAGGAGTCACCTGAAGAGACAGATAGGGTTGCTCTGCAAGATCTAAAATAATATCGAATCGCTCTCTGCGCTCCGGACACAACAATGCCGGATTCAAAGGGCCTTGTTTACCCTGAATCCGAACCTCGAATTGGCCAAGAAAACCCGAGAGGCTTAAGAGCTTTCCCTGGAGACAAACGATACCCTCTGGGGTTGGAAATGTTAAAGACAGATCCGTGATCAATACAACCACATCCAGCTTTTGCTTATTGAGCACACGTCCTAATTCAACGGCACGCCGATCTTGACCAACAACCAACACGCAGCCCCGAGACTCATAAGTCACCAAGGCGTCGGCAGCAAGCTGGTCTTCGGGCAGTCGATAGCGTAAAACCGCAGGGATCGGTGATTGGTTTTGATTCTTCATATCGCTAAGGATAACAGACAAAAGACCCACGCCTATTGGGCAAACGGCTTATTCCGGTCTCAATCTGCCTAACCCCAATGGGATAAAATATCCCATCAGAGATTGATTCCAGCAGCATACACCTTCCCAATAAACTCGAACAATTTTACAGCCTTAGTATTTTAGTTTATCATTATTTAATAATACTTTTATGGATAAGGGCAAATGAAACGTTTTAATAATATCCTGATTTGTGGGCACCCGGATCATGTCGATCTGAAATTGATTGAGCACGCCGCCGAAATCGCTAAGGCCCATCAGGCGAATATCAAGGTCGTTCATACTATTACGGATTACCCCAAGGACGTGAGAACATGGTGGAACGTGCGCAATCCGGGGCTGCTGCGTGACAAGATTATTCGTGAACGCGAAGAATTTTTGGATGGGCTGGTAGAAAGCCTTAAGACACTCGGCGTGGAAAGGGTTTCGAGAGAGCTGTTATGGGGCGAGCCCGCCGTGGAAATCACCAAGCAGGTGCTGCATGATAAGCACGACCTGGTCATGCTGGTCTCCAAACACCGGGGCAAAGCCAGCCACAGCATCCACGGTTACCCCTCCATGGACCTGCTTCGTCAATGCCCCTGCCCCATCTGGATCACTAAAAAGAAGGTCAAACCGCGTATGCACCGTGTCGTAGCCTGTTTGGGTGGCAGTGGCGGGGAGGTCAAGATCAAAGATACCAACGCCAAGATCCTGGATCATGCCGCAGTCGTGACCAGAGCCCAAAATAGTGAGATACACATCGTACACGTCATGCCCCATTACGGCGACGAAAAAAAGGTTGAGAAACATCAACTCAACCACGACCTAGTCGCCTATCTGGACAATGTCCGTGAACAGATCAAGACCCGCTGCAATGAGTTCCTTGCCAAATACGACACCTCGATCGATGTGACTCAGGTACATATCTTGATCGGTACACCAACGACCGTGATTCCCGAATTCATTGAATCCAAAGGCGCCGATCTAGTCGTCATGGCCACCGCGGCACTCTCCGGTTTACCCGGCCTGTCCGTCGGTAACGCCGCGGAAAAGGTACTGAAAAGGATCAGCTGCCCCTTGCTGGTGGTAAAATCAGACAACTTCAATGATCAGTTCAACATTGATCAGCAGAACAGAGAGAATTCATCGGCGGCTTAAATCACCGTTCAAACCTTCCTACATTAGAGATCCTGATGCACAAGGTCCATGAACGCTTATTTGTACTAATCTAGATCCGATCTGACACCTTTCAGATTAGGAATGCGAACGAAATAAGTTACCCAACTGGCGCCGAATGATCGTTCGTATTCAAGGCGCGACAACAGGCGCATAGCCTAGCTATGTAACTGTTGTCGCAACGCCGAAGACGAACGATCAGGCAAGTCAGATGGGGAAGTTATTTTGGTAGCATTCCTTAAAGAGATGCTCAACCTCATTCGCTTCCATGGCGTACTTGTGCCCAACGCTAAGATCCGTTCCTAGATCACCCCGGGCGAGCTGGTCCACTCCCCGGATTGAGCCCTTCCTAAAAGACCTCCTGCTGTTTTCGCACTTCCACCATTTTCTCGGATGTCTCCAGTGCCTGCCCGAGGGTACGGATCCCGGCCTCTTCCAATAAATCCATTAAACCCAGAAAGATCTGGGCGGTTATCAGGGCGTCACCCAGTGCGCTGTGACGGTCGCTGAGCTCTACACCGAGCCGTTCTGCGATAGTGTCCAGCGTATGGTCTTTGGAATGGTCGTGTATGTATACCGACAGTAACAACACATCAAGTACAGGATTGTCGAACTCAATGCCTGCTTCGGTTTCCTTGAGTTGAATGAATTTCATGTCAAAAGCGGCATTGTGTGCTACTAGAACGGCATTACCCGTAAATGCCTTGAACTGTGGTAGGACCACCTGGATAGGCGAGCTATCTTGGACCTGGGTGTTGGTAATGCCGTGTATATGGGTCGCAAGCTTGGGAATAGGGCGTTTGGGGTTGACCAGTCGCGTGAAGCTCTCACCAGACAGAATTCTTCGGTTTACGATACGTACCCCGGCAATGGAGACGATTTCGTCGCCCTGAGAGGGTCTCAGCC
>JBDLIZ010000748.1:0-2841 GCA_039714615.1 Pseudomonadota bacterium
GGTAATGCCATGGAGTACAAGGCTACCAATCTGTTGTTACGTAACAATAACGACAATTGGACTATCTATTTGTCCAAGACCGGCTATATCAACGAAGCGGGAAGATGTTTGGTGATGCGCGCCAAAACTGCCGGAAAGACCGTAACCATCGTGTTACTCAATGCCTTTGGCAAACTCACGCCTTACGGAGATTCAAACCGTATTCGAAAATGGCTGATGCGAAACGATACCGAATTAGCTTGGCTACATTGATCAACACCGGCAACATTAATTACCGCGCAAAATTAGGGCAGTCACCGCCTATTGATATAGACGCCTCAAGCCTTTTATTTAAACTTCGGTCTGTTCCGCCATTTCTAGTGCATCATCCACTTCGATACCTAAATAACGTACAGTACTTACCAGCTTAGTATGGCCCAGTAATAATTGGACAGCTTTCAGGTTCTTTGTCCGTCGATAAATTAAAGAAGTTTGAGTTCGGCGTAACGAATGAGTACCGTATGCTGCAGGATCGAGACCAATTTGTGATACCCAAGATTTAACTATTCTCGCGTATTGTCTGGTCGATATATGTAAGGAACTTTTAGTCGACTTGGGAATAGATGATTATTACCATTGAGATGAGCAAGATTGATCCAATTTGAGATAGACTCTCTTGTTTGTTCTGTAATTTCAAACGGAACAGGTTGTTGTGTTTTTTGCTGCATTACCATGGCTCTTTTGGCAACATGATCGCCATGCGCAACATCGAGAACCCTTATCATGACTAAATCGCAGCCTCGTAACTTACTATCAATGGCTAGATTAAACAAGGCTAGATCACGAATGCGATTTGCCAGCTGTAATCGAATGCGTATGGCCCAAATTTCTTTTAGTTTGAAAGGTGGGGTACTCTTGAGCGGGAAAAGTATACAATATAAATCGGGTCGGTTTATAAGCCAGTCATCCCTGATTAATGCTGGTAAGGCGGCTAATTGCTGACGGATTTTCAATACCACGCTAAGGGGGGGGCAATGCAAAGAGGATGCTTGTTGTTACTTTTTTTATCAATAGTCGTCATTTCCCTGTTTGGCTGCGCCTCACTCGACTTAAAAGTTACTGAGGAAAGGGCTGTTTTAGTTGAAGGAACCGGCGGCTATAGTAGACCAATTTCTACTCATTCCGATCTCTCACAGAAATTCTTTGACCAAGGACTGAGGTTAACCTGGGGCTATTACTTCCCCGAATCAGTTGCCTCGTATCAGGAGGCGCTTCGCCATGATCCCGACCATCCGATGATCTACTGGGGGCTAGCACTTGCCCTTGGTCCTAACCCTAACAGCCGATATGCTAGACTTATAGACGATCCCCAAGGCGAAGCCCGCAACGCGATTAACAGAGCACGTAAATTTATTAAGAATGCCAATGACAAAGAGCGTGCGCTTGTCGATGCGCTATATGTTCGCTTCGATACCGACACTTATGAAACTAGAGACACTCGTGATCGAGCCTACTTCGAGGCGGTGCGCAACCTCTATCAGCAATATCCTGAAGATCCCGATGTCGTTACCCTTTTCGCCGACGCATACATGGTAATGACGCCGTGGGTGTATTGGGATGAAGAGGGTCGTCCTTTAATGGGAACCGCGGAAGTCGGTCAAGCGCTTGAGACAGTCATGGAGCTTCACCCAGATCACCCTGGCGCAAATCACCTATACATTCACCTGATGGAGGCCGGGGCAAATCCAGAAAGAGCGTTGGTTCAGGCCTATCGTCTAGAGGCGCTCATGCCTATTGCTGGCCACGTTGTTCACATGCCTTCACATATTTATGTGCGCTTAGGTCAGTACGACAAAGCCATCGCCAGTAACGAGCGTTCTGCTGCTGCGGATGCGAGATTTTTAGAGGCCTGGGGGGGGGCGTTCTTTTCCACATATTGGTACATATTATATGTCTGTTCAGAACCACACCAGGCATGCCTACGATTTCATCCGCTATGCTGCTGTGATTCAGGGCAACTACGCAACTGCCATTGCAGCGGCACGCACGGCTTTGAAGTGGGAACGCGACGCCAGCATACTACGTGGCCCCGGACAAAGACAGGTGGCGACCGTGTGGCTGGTTCACAAGATGTTCGGCCAGTGGGGTGAGTTACTGCAAGAAAGAAGGATACGAGATGGATTTCCATATCTTGATGGGCTGTGGCTTTATGTGCAAGGAAGCGCATACGTGGGTCGGGGTGAGATCGAACGAGCGAAGGAGGCCCTCTCCCTTCTTCAGGAACTGCAACTAAACCCCACTTTAGAAACGATCATATCAAGATTTAATCCGGTTTCTAAGGTCCTGAAGATCGCTACGCTTGGACTCGAAGGTGAAATCAAACAGGCCGAAGGCAATCTTGAGGGAGCTATTGCTGCTTTTGAAACGGCGGTTCAGACCGAAGATGAATTGTCCTATATTGAACCGCCTGATTGGGCGCAGCCGATGCGGCACTATCTTGGGGCTGCCTTGCTAGAAGCTGGACGCGCCGCTGAGGCGGAACAAATCTATCGACAGGACTTGACCTGGAATCAGAACAATGGATGGTCGCTTTTCGGCTTATGGCAAAGTCTGGAAGCACAAGGACGGATCGATGATGCTCGCGAGGTTGCGGACACATTTCAGGAGGCCTGGAAGAATGCTGATGTCGAGCTGTCTCGATCTAGGTTCTGAGGATTTATGAACGAACGTTACGATTTGAACCCCATAGTTTAAATCTAAAGTATTTTTGACTCAGAGTGACGTTTAGCTAAACAATTCTGACAGGCTGGTTTGGCCGACAAGCGTCCATCAGGTTTAACACGCTGGAAGCATTTGGGCAAT
>JBDLIZ010000749.1:0-2831 GCA_039714615.1 Pseudomonadota bacterium
AGCAAAATTCCCTGTGGAAACAAGGATCAAGCGAGGGCGTGTGTAATTTATGAAACATCCGGGGTAGTTCAAATCTCTTCTATCACGAGGGCCTTATCTCGCAGATAAACATGCATGGGTTTACCGCTGAGACCGGCTTCCAGGTCCACGTTGATCCGGTAGCGGCCCGCTATGGAGATGAGTTCCGCGCGTAGGTCATGGCAAAAAATACCTGCTTGCCGATTTCCCTTGACGCCAGCATGTGCTCGGCCCCGCAGGGTGCCGTACACGTGGATATTGCCGTCGGCTACTATCTCTGCACCTGAATTAACCGGCCCCATCACGATTAGATCACCACCAGGAGCATAAAGCCGTTGTCCGGAGCGCACCGGCCTTGAAACCAAGAGACTGGTTTGTCTGGAGGGCGATGCGGGTGTTGCCGAGGCCGATGGTGTCGCGGCGGATTTGGTCTTGGCAGGGGGCCGGGTCGGCTTATCTTGCCTCTCAGCGAGGATTGCCAACTCCATCATTTCGGCCATTTCGTTCTGTAGCTGATTACCTCCGCGTACCCCTATCGGGATCATTTGATAACCACGCATAAGACCGACCAGAAGAGGGAAGTCAACCGCTGTCTGGGTTTTTGACAATTTGTGGAGATCGATGATCACCGGGGTGTTGTGAAAAAGTTCAGGTGCTTGCTCGATCGTCAAGGCCAGTTGCGTGGCCACGGCGTCCATGTCATTGGCAAAGAGCTGTAAGACAGGGAAGGTAAAAGAATCCGTTTTGAGTTCTAAGACCTGGGCGTAGTCCGGGGATTGCTTGGGTTTGGCTGCCATCCGAATATCAATGTGATTGGGTGCTGCTATGGGTGTAGAGCCTTAGAGGCATAACGTTGAGGCACTAACTATAGAATGTGTCGGCCTAGGTATCAAGATGGTGGCAAATCTAACTGTAGGTTTATGCTGATCTAGGGGCTGTTGGCAAGGAATATCTTCGATCAGGCATGCTCTGAGAGACCAATTTCCGCCGTTGATCAATAAATCCTTTAAACAAACAATATAAATACAATATATTGGGTTTATGATTGATGTGTACTACAATATATTGTAGTTTGGTATTGAAATGTTCAATTAATGGAGTATGTTCGTTATGGTTCCTCCCATGCATGCTAATGCCCTTCAGACCCCGAGATTGCCCGCTGAGCTTATTAAACGCGACGGTACGGTCGCTCGCTTTGAAAAGGTCAAGATTTACTCCGCCATCCTACGTGCCGGTGAGGCCACGGGAGAGTTCGGGGCTGAGGATGCGCAGCGGCTCGCGGCCGAGGTGATCAAGGTCCTCAGTCACCGTTATCATCGTGATTCGCCACCGGATATCGAGGAGATCCAGGATATCGTGGAACAGGTCCTGATCAGTGCCGATCATCTCAAGACTGCCCGCGCCTATATCGTCTACCGGGATCAGCATAAACGCCTGCGTCAGGACCGTCGCACCGTCGTGGATGTGAGTACATCGATCAACGAGTATCTGGATAGGTTGGATTGGCGGGTCAATGCCAATGCCAACCAGGGCTATTCGCTAGGGGGGCTGATCCTCAATGTCTCCGGTAAGGTGATCGCCAATTATTGGCTCAGTCATGTGTATCCTCCCGAGGTTGGCCGGGCGCATCGGGAAGCGGATCTGCATATCCATGATCTGGACATGCTGGCGGGCTATTGTGCGGGTTGGTCTTTGCGTACCCTGCTTACCGAGGGGCTCAATGGGGTGCCGGGCAAGGTCGAGGCCGGTCCAGCCAAGCACATGTCGGCCGCGGTAGGCCAGATCGTCAATTTTCTGGGTACCCTGCAGAATGAATGGGCGGGGGCACAGGCGTTCAGCTCATTCGATACCTATATGGCGCCCTTTGTCCGCCAGGACCGGCTGTCATACAAAGAAGTCAAACAGTATATCCAGGAACTAATCTACAATCTTAACGTGCCTTCGCGTTGGGGGACTCAAACCCCTTTTACCAATCTCACCTTTGACTGGGTATGTCCGCAGGATCTGCGTGAACAGGTGCCCATCGTCGGCGGCGAGGAGGTGCCTTTCACCTATGGTGAGCTGCAGGTCGAAATGGACATGATCAATCGTGCCTACATCGAGGTCATGAGCGAGGGGGACATCAAGGGCAGGGTGTTCACCTTTCCCATACCCACGTATAACATCACCGAGGATTTTCCCTGGGACTCCCCCAATGCGGATCGCCTGTTCGAGATGAGTGCTAAATACGGGCTGCCCTATTTCCAAAACTTCATCAACTCCGATCTTACGCCAAACATGGTCCGCTCGATGTGTTGTCGTCTGCAACTGGATCTCAGGGAACTGTTAAAACGGGGTAATGGCTTGTTCGGTTCTGCGGAACAAACCGGTTCTCTGGGGGTGGTGACCATCAATTGCGCTCGTCTCGGTTATGCCCATAAGGGCGATGAGGCCGCACTTTTTGAGCGTTTGGATCAGCTCATGGACCTGGCTAAGTCTAGCCTGGAGATCAAACGCAAGGTCATCCAACGGCATATGGATGCCGGCCTATTTCCTTACACCAAGCGTTATCTGGGCACCTTGAGAAATCATTTCTCCACCATCGGCGTAAATGGGATCAACGAGATGATCCGTAATTTCACCGCAGATCGCGAGGATATCACCACCGAACAGGGGTATCGATTCGCTGCCGAGTTTCTGGATCACATCCGTGCACGGATGACTGAATTTCAGGAACAGACCGGCCATATGTACAACCTGGAGGCGACCCCTGCGGAAGGAACCACATATCGCTTTGCCAAGGAAGACAAGAAGCGTTATCCCGAGATTCTCCA
>JBDLIZ010000750.1:0-2830 GCA_039714615.1 Pseudomonadota bacterium
ACCCCACCAGACGTTGCAACAACGTCCAGGGATCCCTCAATTTATCTAATTGGGTCTCCACTTAATCTGTATTATGCTCAACATATTGTGGATCGCGCGTATGGAAGTGCGAATTGACCTTCAATATGTTGTCGTCGGTACAGCCAAGTGGAGACCCCCTTTTTATATACTTAAACATGACGTCAAGATAAAACTCCACAAGCTTATCCATGCTGAAACGCGCAGCTGCCTTACCTGCCCGTTGCTTGGCAAGTATCATATTATTCTCATCTGTTACCAGTTCTATCAGAGCCTGCACCATTTCGTCGATAAGCGCTTCGTCGCTCTGATTTCGGCTTACGACGCAGCCCGCCATCTCGCCCTCGATCATAACGATATTCGGGATTTCGCCGATGTCAGTAGCCACAACAGGCAGACCGGTTTGAAGGCACTCCAAAACGAAAAGAGGGAACGACTCTCCTGAAAATGTACTCGGAAAAATGCCAATATCGCAGCCTTTAATGACCGGACAGGAATTATCCAACCGCCCAAGGAACCGCACGAAGTCCTTGTCCACATTGGCAGCGCGGATTGCCTGGAAATCAGGCCCGTCACCGATCAGCACCAGCCGGCAATCGCGCGCGGTCGCCTCCCGCACTCTTTGTGTCACTTCGATCGCCCGCTGCCAGCCCTTGTCGCGCACCGCGCGGGAAGCGAGAACCAATAGGACGGTGTCGTCACCAAGGTTCAATTGTTTGCGGATGTCGAGTTCCCATCCTACATTAGCGGGACGCAAGGCTGGTGCGTTGAATGACTTGGTAAAGCGTGCGTCGTCCAGCCCCCGGGTCATCAAAGGCACGATGTTCTTGTCGGCCAAATAGAGCCATTCGTCGACATTTTTCTTTACGTAGTTCATCAGGCCTTCTCTCAGAAGTTCCTCCTCGACTTCCTCATAGCCACCGTGGAGTGACGCGATGTAAGGGATATTGATGTCAATGCCCGCACGATCAAGATTATACTCAACGCCGAAATTATGGGAGTTGAAAATCTCAATGCCGAATTCATCCAGAAAGTCCTGAAACGCCTGTTTGACGTCGTCCCAGAAGACAACAGGAATATCGCTGCGCAAGCGGTACCGCAACAGGGGTGAATCATCCTCAAAATTCTTTACGAGCACCAGGAATGTGATTTGATGTCCACGCGCTCTCAGCGCGTTTGCAAGGTCGATCGGAACGACTTCCCCGCCGCCCACGACAAATCCATAGCTCGCTATGCAAATCCTCAAGCCGCGCTGCTCCCCGTCTGCTTGCACCTTGAGCGACTCCGAGAGATCCTCACGCGAGAGGTCCGGCAACCGATGTTTGAGCACTCCCCACAGGGCTCTCACATGGTCGCGGATCGCCGCTTCCCCTATGCCATACATCCCATGCAGGTCCTGAAGAATCATCTGATGCTCTCGAACATGTTTAGCAGAGAAGAATGCCTGTCGCGACGTACTGCTGCGGTTGAGGCGGAAATAAGACCTGGCTTCCTTGCAGAAAGCAATGGCGCCGCCTCTGGCCACCAGGGCATAAAAATACCAGTCGCCGGCGAACGTGTATGAAGTCAGTCGTTCGATCTCTTCCCCGCTGAGATGGGGCTTTCTGAACACCGCACCCGAGACATTGGGAATGATGTTTTTGACCGCGCAGGCGCCGGTGAAGGCCCGGTAGGCGGAAACGACATGGGAATGTTTCCAACTCAGACCATTCAGGCCCTCGACCTCATCGTAATAGTGACCCAGGTCGGGATGTGGCGTATCATCAGGGTTGATGTAGCTAATCTCGCCATAGGCCAGCAGAACATCTTCGCGGTCGAACCGAGGCAGAATATTCGCCAGAAAATCGAGCACGGCCGAATCGTCGCTTTCGGCAATCCAGATCAAATCACCGGTCGCATGCTCTATTCCCTTTAGCCATTGTTTGAACACGTTACCGGAATTGATCTCATTTTTTAGAATAGTAAACTTGATACTTGATTTTCCGAGGATATTGCGTGCAATTGCGATGCTGTCATCCGAAGAGACGTCGTCAAGAAAGATAATTTCGTCCGGTTTATGCGACTGGTGAATGATGGAACGTAATCGCCGCTCAAGAAAGCGGGCGTGATTGTAATTGGGTACGATCACTGACAGCCGCGGTTTCTTAACAGCACACGCATTCACGACCCTCTTGGTCGCCTCCAGATATCCGAAACCGTATTTATTGTCCGGCTCCAGATAAGTACCTTCGCCCCATTCATTCCAGGCATTGATAAAGACCAGCTTCTCATGCTCGGCCAGCCATGGGTCCGCAAGGCAGGATCGACAAGCTGAAAACAACCATTGGGCATAACCGGTCAGGGAGAAGTTCCAAAAGACCGTCGCTTGCTTACCGCGCCTGGCTGTATTGTCCCATCCCAGCATGACGCTTCGGAACAGCTTGTACTGCGGCTGCAACCGCGTGCGGAAAAAGCCGGCGAGCTGAGCGTAATCGGAAATACGGCCCCTAAAAGCGTGGTGAAGGTTGGGCACTTCCCGTTTCATTGAGCTTAATGACGTAGCATTGTGCGGGGGAAACTCCACGGCCGCATTGAACTGGAACTCCCTCGGATCCTCTTGGCCAAAGGACTGGGCTGAGACCAAATAAATTCCGGGCCAGCCGAGAGTTGCCGCGCGCTTGCGCCATAGTGCTTGAGTGCGCACCATATTCGGAATGAGTTCCGGTCGATAGACTACCAGCAAGGGCTTGCCGTCGATTTTAATGTATCTGTCATCACGGAAATATCTGTTGACACGTTCTAGAAAACGTAGCGAGTTGTCCGTGCTGTGATC
>JBDLIZ010000751.1:0-2829 GCA_039714615.1 Pseudomonadota bacterium
CGCCTGAGCGGCGACTATGAAATAAAATACGGTGTCATCGGTCTGCGCTATTCACACGATGGTTTTCAAAACATGGTGTACGCAAATTTCAAGTTTGATGAGGGCAGCTTGGCTGACGGTGAAGAACTGGATAACGTCTTTACCATCGGCATACGCTGGAACCTGGGGGAGATTGCAGAGCGGGTCGTGGACCGGTACCACCTCTATCAGGCACGCCGGAACAGGTAAGCTACCGGGGCATGCAGGCTCCGAATGCAACAATGACGAAGCCATCACCCGATGCCGTCATCGACATCTTGCCAGTGCTTTCTTCGATTACCATGGTCCAGCCATTCCCATCGGGTACGCCCTCGATCCCATTGTCAGCACCCTGAAGAATCAGTTTGCCATCCAGGTGTTCCAGGCGCTCTACCGGTGTACTGGCATCGATCCCGCCATCGTGCTTTCCTGTCAACACCCTGTTGCCGGTATCCACGTTGAAGAAATTCGGGAGGTTGACACTCTGCGGCGCGACCATTCTGCAGCGCTGGGCAGGCAGGCATTCATTGACCAACTGGTTTGCGCAGAGCAGTGTCTTGCTGCCATCGAAATCAGTTGCCATGATCAGGCCGGCATAGAACAGGCTCACTGCAAGTAATACTGACTGGCTAAATATTTTCATTATAGGGTCCTCCCTTACTTGACGGTATAGCCACGGCCTTCCAGGCAGGCTGAATAGGCGCGGTTATAGTTATTGCGTTTGTTGTTGTAGTTTGCCACTTCTTGCTGTTCCCACTGTTGCTGTTGCTGCTCGACCTGCGTGTTTTTGGAAGACTGTCGTACACCGCCAATCAAGCCACCAGCCACAGCTCCACGCCTGGCATACTTGGACTTGTCGCCGATGATCGCGCCCGTTGCCGCGCCAGCCAGTGCGCCTTTTGCAACACCCCCGGATTTCTTCTGGCCGCTGGGTGGTACCGTCGATGTCGTGGGCACCTTCATGGGATCAAAACCGGTATCTTTCTTGGCCCAGTTGTAGCACTCGTACTTGTCCTTATCCATCTGCTCGGCAGACTGTCCCCCTGCCGGGTAGATATAGAGGTCCTGAGCAAAACCAGGCGTAGCGCAAAACAGCAGTGCAGCCAACACGGTAACTGGCTTAACGGTGAGTCTCATTTTCTTTCATCTCCATTGTGTTAGTGAATACTCCACCGTCTAAAAACAGGTGGAGTATTCACGCGCATAAACCCTTAAGCATACCGGAATCAAAGCGAGAGGATTGCAAGATACTGGAAAGCTATAGGGAAAACTAGAGAAGGGATGTATTGATGCACTCCCTGTACACAAGGGAGTTCAGATTAGCATGGGGCCGGCCGGCAAAGATAAATCCGATTTGATTGACTCCGGAGAAGTCGATGCGGTGTTTTATGCAGGCGAACCCAGAGCCTACATCATCCAGGAACCTTACTGGTTTTTTGTTCGATGAATGGCCGATTGCCAGCATGCACGGCTCACCCTGGCGTTACGATACGCATGTGCCGATTATTTTTTCCGGACCAAGTCGCGTCGCACAGACATCGGCACACATTCCTGAGGGGGCTCCTTTCTCGTCCCGGTAATCCTGTGCCCGCCAGAGCAGGTGAGTCGCCACTAAGATGTTCTTTTTGATACCCAATCCGGTAGAATGCGCTCACGTGCTTAACAGGCGATGGATATCATCAGGAGATGATCAGGTGAAACAGCAACTATTGGGTTTATTTTTCGGCAGTATTCTTTCGACCACGGTGTATGCTGCCGGCGGAGCAGTCAACCCCATCCTGGATGATTCCTTCACTTTCAAGCTCGGGGCCTCCTGGCTGGAGGCTGAAGGCACCTTCAGTTCCACGCGCGATGGCGAACCCACGGATAAGCTCAGTACCGGTGACCTTAATATTGATGATTCAAATACACAACCGGCTTTCGCATTCCGCTGGCGTTTCGCGGATCGCTGGCGCCTGACCTTCGACTATCTCGGATTAGATAATGATGGCAATGTTCGAAAAGAGTTCGATGATTTTGAATTCGGGAATATTAAGGCGTCGGGTTTTCTGGCAGTCGATACGGAATTCAAGACGGACTTTTATATCGCCCAGGCAGGCTATTCATTTCTGAAGAACGAGCGTGCCGAACTCGGTATCGGTGGCGGTGTACACGTTGTGAGGTTCGATACAAAGCTCAAGGTCAGTGGCGGCATCACTGGTATTGGTAGCGGCATTGTCCAGGCAGACTCGGTTAACCTGACGGCACCACTCCCCAATCTTCTCGGATTTGGTACCTACGCCTTTACCCCCAAACTGTCCGTGGATGGTAGCGTCGGCTGGTTTAGCCTGGATTACTCTGATTACAGCGGCGACCTTCTGGCGTTATCTGCCAATCTTGACTACCGGGTGACCAAGCATATTGGTGTTGGTGTCGGTTACAACTATTTTGATATGGACCTGACAATCGATAAATCAAATAGAAAGGACAAATATGAACTCGATTACAAGGGTCCGGTTATATACGTGTCTGCAGGGTTCTGATTCTTGTGCCGTGATCGCATGACCTGATCACTCGCGCAGGTCCTCCCTCACGACAAGATAGCCATGGTGGTTATCGCCGTCCGTCTCTGCCAAGTCCTCCGGCACGGCCACCCGCTGCGCCACATCTTTAAATTCGCCGTTGACCAGAGAAAGCCCGCTGGCTTAAGGGTGTTTTGACGCCCTGATCGATATGCCTCTGATTAACAGAATGGGCATGATCCTGCTTTGTTCTGACCCGTAGAGCGTTGCCGGGCTGGGACTAATGGCGCACTGTTTCCTTTTATAGCCT
>JBDLIZ010000752.1:0-2826 GCA_039714615.1 Pseudomonadota bacterium
CTTCACATTGTCACCCGTGCGTTCATCCGGAAACCGCTCAACGCTCGAGCGAAAGAGTTCCACAAGGCGATTGAAGGTCGATGGACGTAATCCTGATCGAAAGGGGAAACTCATAGACGCTGGAAATTCTGTCGCACTTTCCCAGTGTCTTATACAGATAAGGACAAGGAGTTGTCTAGTGGACTAATTGACCATAGTTATCATTCGCATTGAGAATTGCTGCAACCGATTCATCTTTTACCAAACAATCTCTATAATGGTGAATTTATGGAAACCTCATGGAGCTGATTCGAGGCAGCTATAATCTGTCGCCCCGGCATCGGGGATGTGTCACCACCATCGGTAATTTCGATGGTGTGCATTGTGGTCACCAAGCGGTACTTCAGCAAGTTACCAGCAAGGCGAAGGAATTGCGGTTACCTTCCCAAGTGGTCATTTTCGAACCCCTTCCCCGGGAATTTTTTAGTGGCCCTAAGGCCCCGGCACGCCTGACCCGATTTCGCGAGAAACTTCAGGTTTTTCAGCACTGTGCCATAGACCGCTTACTCTGCCTGCGGTTTAACCAGGCCTTGGCCGATATGCTACCCGAGAGATTCATTAAACAGATCCTGGTGGAGGGTTTAGGGGTACGCTACCTGGTTGTGGGAGATGACTTCCAATTCGGTAGAGACCGAAAAGGTAACTACGCCATACTGCAGGCGGCCGGTCGAGAGTTCGGATTCGAAGTGACCCACATGCCGTCGTTTGTCATCGACGGTAAAAGGGCCAGCAGCACCCTTATTCGTCATGCCCTGCAACGTGGCGATCTGGAAACGGCACGGAGATTTTTAGGGCGCCCTTATCGAATCAGCGGCAGAGTCGTCCAAGGTGAACGGCTTGGCAGAAAACTGGGGTTTCCTACGGCCAATGTGCGTCTCGGCCGTCAAGTTTCCCCGGTAAACGGCGTCTTCGCAGCAAAGGTCCACGGCCTGAACAACTACCCACTCAATGCCGTTGTTAACATTGGAACTCGGCCCACTGTGAACGGTACCGATAAACGAATAGAGGTCCATTTACTGGATTTTACCGATGAGATCTATGGCTGGCATCTGCACGTGGATCTGCTCCACAAGCTTCGGGATGAAACCCGATTTGATTCGCTTGAGGCCCTGAAGACACAAATCCAGCGCGACGTGGCCATGGCCCGCAACGCGCTCTGAATCAACAAACAGTGAATCTAACAACACAACTTTTTTATCGTGATCGACTATAAAAATACCCTGAATCTACCCAAGACTCAGTTCCCCATGCGTGGCAATCTGGCCAAACGAGAGCCAGAGATGCTCAGGCGCTGGGAAGCGACCGGGCTCTACCAGAAAATTCGCCAAGCATCGAGCGGAAGACCAAAATTTATCCTCCACGATGGCCCCCCCTATGCCAATGGCGAGATCCACATCGGCCACGCAGTCAATAAGGTGCTCAAGGACATCATCGTCAAGAGCAAGACACTGAGCGGCTTTGATACCCCCTATATACCCGGCTGGGATTGCCATGGTCTGCCCATCGAATTGCAGGTTGAAAAAAGGCTTGGTCGCGCTGGACACAAGGTGGATCACAAGGCCTTTCGCCAAGCCTGCCGCGATTATGCGACAGCCCAGATCGATACCCAACGGCGCGACTTCAAGCGCCTAGGGGTCATGGGTGAGTGGAATCGGCCCTATCAGACCATGGATTTTAGCTTCGAAGCCAACATCCTGCGGGCACTGGGAAGAATCATCGATCGTGGCCATCTGCATCGCGGCTCAAAACCAGTACATTGGTGCGTGGAGTGCGGTTCTGCATTGGCCGAAGCGGAGGTTGAATATGAAGACAAGACATCACCCTCGATCGATGTACGATTCCCGGTCGCTGACACCGCCGGATTCTTAGCAAAATGCTCGCTCACCGAACAAGGTCAGGGTCCGGTGTCAGTGGTCATCTGGACCACTACGCCATGGACATTACCTGCAAATCAGGCCGTTGCCCTACACCCTACCCTGGAGTATGTCCTGCTTCAGGCTGGTGATGAACGCCTGCTGCTGGCGCAAGAACTCATGGATTCCGCCTGCCGACGCTATGGACTGGAAAACCCACGAATCTTGGGACGATGCTTGGGTCAGGTATTGGAACATCAACGGCTCAAACACCCCTTTTACGCACGCGAGGTCCCGATCATCCTGGGCGATCACGTCACCTTAGAGGCCGGCACCGGTGCGGTGCACACGGCACCTGGACATGGCCAGGAAGACTATGTGGCAGGTTTGCACTACCAATTACCCGTAACCAACCCGGTTGGGCCAGACGGTCGTTTTTTACCCGATACCGAGATTTTTTCAGGTGAACCGGTGTTCGAGGCCAACGCCCATGTCATCGAGGTGTTGGAACAACACCAGACGCTGGTGCATCAGGAGCCGCTACGGCACAGCTATCCGCACTGCTGGCGACACAAGACGCCAATCATCTTTCGCTCTACCCCTCAATGGTTCATAGGCATGGATCAGGCCGGATTGCGTGAACAGGCCCTCGAAGCCATCAAAGAGGTGCACTGGATGCCCGATTGGGGCGCGGCCAGGATCCGTAGCATGATTGAAAACCGGCCCGATTGGTGTATCTCCCGGCAACGGACCTGGGGAGTGCCCATCGCCCTGTTTATTGACCGACACTGCGGCGAACTTCACCCCGATACACCAAAACTGATGGAATTAGTGGCTGCTAAAATGGAAATCAAAGGGATCGATGCCTGGCACGAACTCCAGCCTGCCGAGCTCCTGGGTGAAGAGGCAGATGATTACGAAAAGATCACCGATA
>JBDLIZ010000753.1:0-2811 GCA_039714615.1 Pseudomonadota bacterium
TGACACCCACGGAGGTTGCCACAGCACAAAGGACCACAGCGAATACGGTGCATCGATGGCGAAATCGTTTTGAAGCTGAGGATATTGACGGCCTGCTGGAACGTCCGCGTTCCGGGCGCCCGTCGGTCATGGATAGAGAGACCGTCGACAAGGTGATGTTCCTGACGACGAAGCGTATCCCGGAAGAGGCCACACACTGGAGCATCGAATTGATGGCGCAGTACGCGCAGGTGACACCGTGGCAGGTACGCCAGATCTGGAAAGCCGCTGATTTACGTCCCCATCGGCTGAAGACATTCAAGATCAGCACCGATCCGGCGTTTGCTGACAAGGTGGTCGATATCGTTGGGCTATACATGAACCCGCCCGACAACGCGGTGGTGCTAAGCGTTGACGAAAAGACACAGATTCAGGCGCTGGACCGCACACAACCTGGCCTACCGCTGAATCCGAGTCGCATTGGCAGCCGCACACATGACTACAAGCGAAACGGCACCGCGGCCCTGTACGCCGCATTCAATACGCTCACAGGCAAAGTCATCGGCAAGGTCACCGACAAGACCAATGGCAAAGCGTTCTTGTCTTTCCTCAAACTGCTGAATCGGCGCATCAGCGCAGGCAAGGATCTTCACATCATCCTGGACAACCTAAGCGCTCACAAAACGCCGGACGTGTGCGAGTGGCTCGAAGCGCACCCCCGCATCCACCTTCACTTCACGCCCACCAGTTCGTCGTGGCTGAATGCCGTCGAAGGATGGTTCGCTCAGTTGGAACGTCGCGCCCTGTACCGTGGCGTCTTCACCAGCGTACCCGAGTTGAAAGCAGATCTGCTGCGATTCATCAAAGTTCACAATAAAAACAGCGCCAAACCCTTCAAGTGGACAAAACCGGCAAGAAACATCATTGCCGCAGTGGGCCGCGCCAAGGATACGTTACAGAATTAACCGCACGGCCCACTAGGTAGCAATATATGGGCTGCCCCTCTTTCCACACTGCGGGGTTCGTAGAGCAAGCAGTTAATGCCTGCTTTTGCCAGCCAGTACCAGACATTGCCTGCCAGTGCCGGCTACTCCCACTCGATTGTAAACGAGCCATTATTTCGGCTTGATATTAATGGCTTAGTTGTTGGTGTAGGCGGTAATACCATGAAAAATACCATGTTCAGAATTTGCTGCTCATTAGGAGCTACTGAGCATACGTTTATCGGTATCCCCCTTTGAATGATAGGCTGCAATCAGCACCCCATATTATGGCGAATTGGCAATCACATTGACAATTAGCCATTAGAACCCATAATGTAGGTATGAAAAGCAAACGGAAACCATCGTGAGCTACATCCCCCGAAACGCAGAATCCAGGCTTCAACACCTCGCTAGCGGCTATCCGGTGGTGGTGGTCACCGGACCTCGCCAGTCCGGCAAGTCCACTCTGGTGCGGCATGCCTTTCCCGAACACCGCTATGTTTCGCTTGAAGATCTAGATCAAAGGGAATTTGCAGAAACGGACCCTCGTGGTTTTTTGAACCAGTTTAGTGGGGGCGCCATCCTGGATGAGGCGCAACGCTGCCCTGCCCTGTTTTCCTATCTTCAGACACGCGTCGATGATAAGCAACAACCCGGCGAATTTATCTTGACGGGATCCCAACAGTTTGGCCTGTTATCAGGCATCACACAGAGCTTGGCAGGCAGAGCTGCATTGTTGACACTGTTACCCATGACCTACGGCGAGTTACAGCGCGCAGGAAAAATTGGCCAGAACCTCGACAAGATACTTTTTGATGGTGCGTTCCCCCCCATCTTCGACCGCGGACTCGAACCGCACCTTTGGCATGGAAACTATGTACGCACTTACCTGGAACGAGACGTCCGACAATTGATCAAGGTACAGGATCTGGGCACTTATCAACGCTTCCTGAAATTATGCGCGGGTCGTACCGGGCAACTCCTCAATCTTTCGTCGCTGGCCAATGACTGTGGCATTACGCACAACACGGCCAAAGCCTGGATATCCGTGCTGGAAGCCAGTTATATCGTGCATCTGTTGCCACCCCATCACCAGAACTTCAACAAACGTCTGGTTAAGACACCCAAACTCTATTTCCTGGATACGGGTCTCGCGACCTGGTTGCTCGGCATTCAGAACATGAATCAACTGACCACCCATGTTCAACGGGGCCCGCTGTTCGAAACCTGGGTCATCAGTGAACTACTCAAGGCCCGTTATAACGCCGGTGAAACCTCGAACCTTTACTTCTGGCGTGATCGCTCAGGACACGAAGTCGATCTGTTGATTGATCATGGAACACACCTGTCACCGATGGAAATAAAATCCGGCCAGACAATCAACCGGGATTATTTCAAGGGACTGGAATTCTGGAAAAAACTGGCAGGGGAGTCCGCCGGGCGAGCATGGCTTGTATATGGCGGTGACATCCGACAAACCCGATCCGATGTCACTGTCCTGCCGTGGAATGAAATCAATCCCGAGCAAATTGTGATGCCGGAGTGATTCGGGGGTTCAGGGCAAATCCTTGAATTACAGCTGGCATCATTGCCGGTTATTACCAGCCAGTGCCAGATATTGCCTGCCAGTTCCGGTCACTCCCACTCAATTGTCGCGGGGGGCTTGCTCGAGATGTCGTAGGCCACGCGGGAAATACCCGGCACCTCGTTGATGATGCGCCGGGACACGGCCTCCAGAAATTCGAAGGGCAGATGGGCGAAGTGGGCGGTCATGAAGTCCACGGTCTTCACGGCGCGTAAGGAAATCACGTACTCGTAGCGGCGTGCATCACCCACGACTCCCACGGAC
>JBDLIZ010000754.1:0-2811 GCA_039714615.1 Pseudomonadota bacterium
TCCCGACGCACCGCGCATGAGCGCCTGGTATGATGAATACAATGCAAAGCTCGAACAGGATTATCTGAAACGGGTTGAGATCCGTAAACAACAGGAGTCGGGTGCTGTTAACTTCTCGGGTGAGGCATCATGCAAGGGCTGTCATTCCGTGCAGCATGAAGTATGGCAGCACCAGTAGTTATTCGTCGTTAGGGGGATGTCACAACTTATCCTGACCAATGCCTTTTTCTTAAAGTCTATAGGAGTTCTGGTAATTGCCGCTTCTCGATCTCGATCTCGATCTCGATCTCAATCTCAATGTTTACTGATTCCCAGCTGAGGCGAGCGCATCACCATGCGTTTCGAACTCGAAACGCATGGAGAGATCGACGGCATGAATGTCTTTGGTCAGGGCGCCGACTGAGATGTAATCTACGCCGGTTTCCGCGATCGAACGTACATTGTCCAGGTTGACCCCGCCGGAGGCTTCCAGTTTGACTCTGTGCTGTACCAAGGCCACTGCCTTGCGCAGGGTTGCAAGGTCAAAGTTATCCAGCATAATGATATCGGTACCGGCGTCCAGAGCCTGCTGGAGCTCGTCCAAGGTCTCGGTTTCGACTTCGATCTTGACCTCCGGATGGCGCTGGCGGGCAGTCTTTACCGAGGCTGCGATGGACCCTGTCGAGATGATATGATTCTCCTTGATCAGGAACATATCGTATAGACCCATGCGATGGTTTTTACCGCCGCCACAATTGACGGCATATTTCTGAGCAGTACGAAACCCGGGGATGGTCTTGCGAGTATCCAATATCCTAGCCTCTGTGCCGCGTACCGCGTTGACATAACGTCGGGTTTGTGTGGCAGTGGAAGAGAGGGTTTGTAAAAAATTCAGTGCGACGCGTTCGCCACTCAGTATGGCCCTGGCAGGTCCTTGCAGATGACACAGGGTCTGCTTGGGGCCCACGGCATCGCCGTCCTGGGCTTCCCAGGTGATGACTATGGACTCGTCGAGCTGCTGAAAGACTGCGTTAAACCAGGCGCATCCGCAGATTACGGCCGAATCGCGCGAGATGACCCTGGCACTTGCAGTGTCGGATCCAGGGATCAGGTCGGCAGTGATATCGCCCGAACCGAGGTCCTCGGCCAAAGCGGCAGCGATCTGAATGCTGATGTCTTCTATAGGTAATTCAACCGGCGTCATTTTAGTTTCTCGTCGCTGAAATAGTCACGTGTGGCCTTGAAGATGATGGGACTCAGTAGGGCCAGCGCGATCAGATTTGGGATGGCCATCAGGCCGTTCATTACATCGGCGATGAGCCATACCAGACTGAGCTGACCCATGGCCCCCAAAGGCACTGCAATGATCCACAGAATTCGATAAGTCAAGATGACCTTGGTTCCCAGCAGATACTCGGCGCAGCGTTCGCCGTAATAACTCCATCCCAGGACCGTGGTAAAGGCAAATACGATCAGGCCGATGGTCACCACATAGCGGCCGAAACCCGACAGTCCTATGTCGAAGGCCATCGTCGAAAGGGCGGCACCGGTTTCACCATTAGTCCAGGCGCCGGTCAAGACGATCACCAATGCGGTCATGGTGCATACCACCAGGGTGTCGATGAAGGTGCCCAGCATGCCGATCATGCCTTGGCGTACCGGGGCGTTGGTCTTGGCCGCGGCATGGGCGATGGGGGCAGAGCCGAGCCCGGCCTCGTTGGAAAAGATGCCTCTTGCCACACCAAATCGGATCGCCGCCCACACCGCGGCCCCTGCAAATCCGCCGCTGGCCGCAGTCCCGGTAAAGGCGCTGTTGACGATGGTCATTATTGCGGCGGGAACCTCCGTAATATTGGCCACAATGATGATCAAGGCCCCAATGATATAGGCGATCGCCATGAGCGGCACCAGTTTGCTGGCCACCTCGGCGATTCGACGTATGCCTCCGAGTATAACCGCGGCTGTCAATACGGCCATCACCGCGCCGGTGACCCAATGGGGGATGCTGAAGGAGTTATTGACCGCATCGGCCACCGAGTTGGCCTGTACCATATTGCCGATGCCGAAGGCTGCGATCATGCCAAACAGGGCAAACAGAAATCCCAACCATTGCCAATTCTTACCCAGGCCATTTTTAATATAATACATGGGGCCGCCGACATGATTACCGAGCGCATCGACCTCGCGATAACGTACAGCCAACACCGCTTCACCGTATTTGGTCGCCATGCCTACCAAGGCGGTAATCCACATCCAGAATACTGCCCCCGGACCACCAAGTACAATGGCAGTGGCCACACCGGCAATATTACCGGTACCAATAGTGGCGGACAAGGCGGTCATCAGGGCCTGAAAAGGGGTGATGTCCCCTTCACCCTCCGGGCGACGCCCCTCCCAGAGCTGTACGAAGGCATAACCAATCTTGCGCCAGGGCATCGCCCGCAGGCCCACGGTGAGGTATACCCCTACGCCCAGCAGAAAAACCAGCATGACCGGCCCCCAGATGATTCCGCTGGCGGTATTTAAAAAATTTTCGAGGACATCCATAGTGTTTACTTGGCGATTGGTTGGTTTGTTTTGCGAGGGGTAAGGATGCAGGAAGAGGGCATTTGAAATCAAGCCGTGTCAATAAGAACAGGATCCAAATGTTGCCGGTAAAGGGTTAAGAGGCAGGATTACCCCTGCTTGCACCAACGCTAGGAAAGGACATCATGTGTTAAAGTGAGGTATTCGTGCAAGGAAGCGCTAAAACAAAAATGAGCAATTCCCACCATGGTTCAAGCCATCGATAATATTGCAGAATTTCTACGCGGTTATCACCAAAGCCCGATC
>JBDLIZ010000755.1:0-2794 GCA_039714615.1 Pseudomonadota bacterium
AGAATGCGCCCGCTGCCACGTTCGATCATGCCGGGAAGAAACAACCGGGTGAGCGCTGTCACGCTCAGAATATTGATCCGCAGCATGGCTAGCTGGCGGTCCAGATCACTGTCTTTGAGCGGGCCGTAGTCACCGGTACCTGCGTTATTGACCAGCACATCCACGCGGATGCCCTTGGTTTGCATTCGCCGGAAGAGTTCTGCCGGCGCATCATCCACGGCCAAGTCGAGAGCGAAGCTGGTCACGCGGCAATCGTAGTCATTCCTCAATTCATCCGCCGCATGTTGAAGACCCGCTTGATTACGCGCCACCAGCACCAGGTCGTGTTCATGGCGGGCGAATTCCTTCGCCAACTCGATTCCGATACCCTTGGAGCCGCCGGTGATCAAGGCGGTCGGTCGAGCTGCATTATTCATCTCTGTCGTACTCATAGGATTGTTCTCCGATACGTGTAGTGATATTAGAAGCTGTCTGCTTCTCAAACCCGCGAGATTTCTGACTGAGGCATCACCGGCTGCAACCCTTTGTCGATTCCTAAAAAGCGCGGCCGGAATACCTTCACCATGGCCGGCAACAGGGTCAGACTGCTCAAGAAACTCACCGTGACCGCCAGCGCAACGATGCTGCCGAATTCCTGCAGGACCACAACCTTGCTGGTGGCCAGCACACCGAAACCCAGTGCTAACGCCAGAAAGTTGAACAGCAGCGCCCGGCCGGTGGAAGGGAAGAGCAAGATTATGGATTCATCCAGGCGGCGGTGCTCATCACGCAGCAACACCTGCAGACGCTCAATGGTGTGTACAGCGAAGTCCACCCCCAGGCCAATGGCGATAGCAGCGAACATAGAGGTGCTGATGGAGAGCCAGATGCCGGTGAAGGCCATCACCGCGTAAACCGCCAGCACGGTCAGGGTGACCGGCAAGACGGTGACGGTGCCGGCCACAATGGAGCGGAAGGCGAGTGAGGCCATCAACCAGACCAGCAGCAAGGCAACGCCTACGCTGCCCCAGTTGGTGTCGCCCAAACGCTTGATCCAGTGGTAATCCACGTTGACCCTGCCAGAAAGATTAGCTGTGATATCGGTGGCGTTGAAGGTTTGTTCGATATAATCCTGCGCCGCCTCGATGACGATCTTCTCATCCGAGTACTTGCCTGAATCCAGGTTGACTCGAACATTGGCCAATCGGTAATCATAGTCCACCTCTTCCTGGAAATCGGTAGGGTCGCCGCTGGCCGAATAGAGCAGAAAATACTGAGCAATCAGATCTTTGTCATTCGGCAACACATAGGCCTGCGCCCGACCTTCATTCAAAGAACGGTTCATTTGCTTGAGATAATCCACCACCGACGTGCTGCCACCCACATGAGGCAGGCCTTCGAGATAGGCTTGCAGTGCTTCGATACGTTCGAGGTTGTCGGGCTTGAAGATGTCCTCGGTCTCGGGCGTCTCGATCAAGATGTCGAGATAATGCGCGCCGTCGAATACACGATTGATCGTACCGTCCGCCTGGACGATAGGCTCGTCTTGCTGGAACACGCGAATGCGCGCCTCGTTGAGCTCCAACTGAGTGGCACCGTAGATGCCCAAAGCACTAATCATGGCGGCAATCGCCAACACCACACCCGGCCGGCGCAGCACTGCCTTGCCGAAAACGATCATGGCGCGGCCGAAGGCATCTACCTGGGCCGTACCCCGAGTGGCTTCGGGTCGGTAGGCCGGGCTGGATTTGAGTTTCAGCAGGCTCAACCAAGCCGGCATCACAGTTACCGAGAATAACCACGCGGCGCCCACACCCACCATGGCGAACAAACCGAAGTACTTCATGGGTGGCATCACCGAGGCCAGATACAGGCCCAGGAAACCAGCCTGAGTGGTCAAGGTGGTCATGGTGATGGGGCGCCACATATGCACCATGGTGCGCACTACGATCTCGCGCGGTTTATCCTTCGGGTGGCGGACCTGTTCCTCGTAGTATTGGCTGAATATGTGGATGGAATCGGCCACGGCGATGCCGATGAGCACCGGCAGCAAACCATTGGTAATGACGAAAAAACTTACCCCGGCAGCGGCCATCAGGCCGAGGGCCGAAGCCACGGTAGCCAGCACCACGAAATTGGGCAACAGTGCACCGCGCAGGGTACGAAAGGCGATGAACAACACCGCAGTAATGATCAAGGCCGCCAACGGATTCATCCGCTGCGCATCGGCATCGATGTAGCTTCCCAGGTAACCGCTGACCGCCCCCTCCCCCGCTACGTGTATCTGCTCGTTATCCGATCTGGGCGCCTGCTCGGCCAGTTCCAGTAACCTTTGATAGAGCGACTGAGCCCGGGTTTGATCTAGAACTTCAGCCACGATCAAGGTACCGCTGCCGTCTTGCGCGACCAGGCTTCCCAGATAGAGTGGAAAATCCATCACCGCCGCGCGAACCCGATTGGCCTGCTCCTGGCGGCTAGGCACTGCCTCCCAGAATGGCTCTACCAACATACCTTCCGCATCACCGGTGATATTGTTTTCGGTGGCCAGGCTGGTGATCCGATCAGGATCCACGTTGTCCAGTTTCCCGACCTCTTTGGTCAGCCAGTCCACCAAACCCAGCGTGTGGGGATTGAATATGCCCTGAGGGCCTTCGTTGACGACGGCGATCACCATGGGATCAGTCAGACCGAAGATCTCTTTGACCTGGTCGCGATAAACCAGTGCCGGCTCGTCATCCGGCAGGAAGGCATCTGAACGGGTGTCTTTGACCAAGGATGGAATGAAAGCGGCGCAGGAAATGATCAGCACCAGCCC
>JBDLIZ010000756.1:0-2793 GCA_039714615.1 Pseudomonadota bacterium
GTTGGGGACGGGGAATGCCCTGAACGGCAGGTTCATGCTCAAAACCGGACTTTTAGGCACAGCTAATATAAACGATCACTTAACGACAGCTTCTGGCCGACTCCAGACCTTCAGCATGATAATCAGGTGCTTGTAGAGTTAAGGTCTCGAATCGACCCTATATCGGAAGTACAGCGTAAGTCGCTGTATGTCTTAAAAGTACTGAAACCAATGGACCTTCGTGTTTATGAGGCGATTGGCAGTCACCAGGTCCAGTGCGTGATTATGAAGAGGCAAAATTCCATTTCGCTTTGTACGTAGTTACCTGTACGTCAACTGGTATTTGCAGCCATATATTTATTCTTTTGACGAAAATCAATTCAATGTTTCCGGGGAGGTGATAATCTATTTATTGATGAAGTAGTTTGTAAGGTCAGACCAATCATCTAATACACCATTATCGTTTGGGGTGAATCATGAATATCTGTAAATACCAGAAACTGGGCTTTCTTTTCTTAATGCTGACAATCCTAGTAAGCGGCAGGGCCGGCGCAGAGGTATCTTATAATGGGTTAGTCGTTTTCGGTGACAGTCTCTCCGACCCGGGTAACAAGTTTGTCGTGACAGGACTGTCCAATACACCACCGTATGACCTGCTGGACCCGTTCCTGGTCCCCGACGGTCCTTACACGCAGGGGGGGCTCCATCACAGCAACGGGAAGACCTGGGTGGAACAGTATGCGAAACCGCTAGACCTGGGTGACTTGGTGCGTCCGGCACTGCGTAACCCTGGTGAAGCGACCAACTATGCCTACGGGGGAGCGAGGGCTCGCGATGCATCGGCGACCAGTCCGAATATGCATCTTCCCGAGCAAGTCAGCGCCTACCTCGCGAGTCTCGCGCCTCTCGATGGAATTGCCCCGTCTGATTCATTGTATGTCATCTTTATCAGCGGAAACGACATCGCCCCTGATGCGGTTACGGCATTTACCACCATCGATCCCGGTGTCGGCATAGGGATCATCATCGATGCGTTTGTTTCGGTAGGGGACAGAGTGGGGGAACTGTATACGGCAGGCGCCAGGAAGTTCCTAATCATGAATGCCCCAGATATGGGCCTGATTCCGGCAATGAATCCACCACTAAATGTACCCCAAGCCTCGGGTCTTGGTACCTGCCTGTCAGTGCTCTATAACAACGGCAGTCCACTACCGTTTCCCTATGATCAGTTTTGTCCTCCATTTCCGCCAGGAATCCCGGGGCTGGATACTGTACTCGATCAACTCGAGGCGAACCTTCCCGGGATCGAGATTATCCGGTTTGATATGTTTGAAAAGCTCCAGCAGATTGTCATGTTTCCTGAGGACTTTGGGCTACTGAACGGAAGCGACCACTGTGTAATGCCGGAAGTTCCACCCTTTGCCTGCATGAGTCCGGATGACTATGTTTTTTGGGATGGCACTCACCCGACGAAGGCGGCGCATGGCGTCATTGCCAATGAAGTAGCAGCTACGCTTGCTGAATAGGCAGTGTGGCTAGACTAGGTTCGCTTGATCCTCATTTCAGGGTCTCGAACCGGTCTGGTTCATTAACGCTGTATATGCGAGTTTGGCCTGTTAGCGAAGAATAATTGCAGGGCGGGAACGCCCGGTATTGCTGCATCTGAGACCTTCACAGGAATACTGGGAATGTCGCTTTCTGGCCGCCGTAGGCAATAACCAAGACGTCCAGATCAATCGGCTCTCCGAACGTCGGGTTTGTGCCCGAAGTCGGACGTTCTTGAGGTGTCGGGTGCGACGGGTCGGTGCCAGGATTTCAGAATTTCACCCTTACCACCGGCCCAGAGTGGGGCATCCTTGCCACGACCCCCGGGCCCGATCTACGCCGACTTCTTCATCACCCCGTCGATCCGGTCGGACGCACAATTGGCCGCCGCCTCCAATGTTTTTGCGGTCAGGTGTGCATACCGCTGCGTGACTTTGGGATTTGAATGCCCCAGGATCTGCTGCACCTCATACAGCGTTCGACCATCATTGATCAACATCGACGCGAAGTTATGTCTCAAATCGTGAAGACGTATCCTGACGCCGGCAAGTTTCTTGATGCGCTCAAAGACTTTGGAAATTGTTGTATATCTTTTCCCGGTTTGAAAGTTGATAAAACAATAACCAAGGTCTTGGGTGATCAGAGCCTGTCGACGAAGTATGTCTGCGGCTCCAGTGTTGAGTGGTACCGAGCGCATCTTCCGGGATTTCGAGTTCTTGGCAGCAATTCTCAGCACTCTATTCTCCAGGTCGCAGTCCGACCATGACAGGCTGAGAATTTCCCCAACTCTGCATCCCGTGTTCAATAGCAGAAGCAGAATATTGCAAGCGTTACGGTTTTCATCAGTGAGCAATACGTTCACAAATCGTTTCAACTCTTCATCATTAAGATAGTTCTCAATCATGTTCTCCTCTTTGTAGTGGGGTATTCCGGTTATAAAATAATAAATGTTGAAAACGTATGGCCACGTGAAGAGGCACGGCCTATTGCAGCCGCGTCCCTCTGTGACCGTGGTTTAACGCTTTCGGTAGATGACGTGATTCGCTGACTTTGGGCTGGCGCCCAGGTTTTTCAACGGCAATATGCCTTGAGCAACCAGGCAGACGATGCAGCTGCCTATTCCAATGCATTCCGAATGTGAAAGGGAATCCCAGCATTCTCGTTCAAAGAGATCCTTGGCCTCACATTCTTCTCCCCGTGTCATTAGTGCAATTTGCGGCGATATCAAGTCGAGAATAATTTTCTTGGACTTATCGTCACATTTGCAGG
>JBDLIZ010000757.1:0-2781 GCA_039714615.1 Pseudomonadota bacterium
GGGTAGGTGACCGTGTCCGATCCCCAAATGGCGCCATCACCCAACAGGCAGAAACCCGGCAGACCAGATGCAAGATAGTCCTGCGTATAGGTGAAGGAGGCCTCATCCGCCGACAAGACAAGATCCCCCATCTTCTCCGGTGAGCCGGAGTATCGAGTCCACAATACCGCGTGCTGGTGGCGCGCCATGCCTACTCCTCTCGGCCTTCCGGTAAGTTGGAAGTACGGAAGAAGGCGCCTGCCTTAATGGCCTCTATGGCCTTTTCTTTCGAACGGCGTGGCACAAAGGCCAATTCGAGGTCCAATTGAGCAGCCAGTCCTTCCAAGGTGGAGGCGCGAATATCCTCCCGGCGCTTGGCCTTGCTGAGACCGACAGCCGTGATGCCGGCCATATCGGCGAGTTGCGCCTGGGATATATCGCGAGACTTGGCATCCCGAATCAGTTGATCTATCAGCTCTTTGATGTGTTGGGACATTAAACAGTTGTTTAATTGTATCGCTATTCCTACTACAAAGCATAGCACAATTAAACAATAGTATAATTTATCGTATTCTGATCCAAGATAATCAGGTGAGAATCTGTTTCGCGGTGAATGCCTTGAAATCGTGGACCTTAGATCGGGCGATTGCGGAAGGCAATGCAGATGGTTTTCAAGAACGACATAGCCATAGAGCCTTCCCACTATCTGACCGCGGCGCGGTCAAGACCGGGTCCCCATGCAACGCATGGGGACCCGGGTCAATCTTGACTAGGTTGTAGGCGGGGGAAAATCAACGACCGTGGTCTGATTGGTCTCCACATCAGCGTTCTGACCCACTCCATTTATCTCTCCATCAGTGAATATCACGTCATCACCCGTCAGATTTAATGGATCATTATTCTGATCGATTTCCATGTCTTCAATATCACAGGTGAGCGCAACAGTGTGGGGAGTGGGTTCTGCGGTGCTATCGGTTGGCAAGAAGGCTGCCAGGTACTCGAAAGAGTCGGAGTCCATGTCATAGAGCACCTTGGCCGAGGTCAGCACATTATCGGCGTCATGATAGTCATCAGGCACAACATCATGACCACTATAGACATAGACCTTGCAGCCGGTATCCGTTTCGGAAATCATTTCGGGAATCAGTGATGCTTCGACAATCCCCGTTATTTTTCCGGTTTCCGCCAGATCCACCAAGCGCAGCGTGGGGCGCAGTCTGTAATTTCCGGATGGTTCCTTATTGAGGGATTTGGCCAGCTCTATATCAATCATAAATTTTGCCTCACCACCCGCTGGAACCACTATGCCGCGATTGAGCTTAAGGCCGCTTTGCTCACCATCGCAACTGGGGCAGCGCAGCTCTTTCTGCCCTTCGGAATCCATGACATAAGAGAGTGACTCATCGACATCCAGTCTGATCCAGTTATAACGCCCCGCCTTTACCTGCTGGCTGTCCATTAGCGGGACACTCAACTCACCCTGTAGGGCACTCAGGTTTACCGTATTGTTTGCGGAGAGCGGGTCATCGGAAGGCAGATTGTCTATACAAGCCGAAGCATCCGTATAGGTACTGGGATCGTAAGGAATCTGGATTAGGTCACCATCGGAATGGTGCAAAGTGATACCGGTGAAATGGATACAGACATCAACATCCTCCGTGACAGGTAAATCCGTCACATCCACGGACAGATCACCGGTATCTGAGCCTGAGCCGCCTCCACAAGCGGACAGTAAAACGGCTGAACTTATAACGGCTAGGTAATTGAAAACAGTTGAGAATTTGCGATTCATGGTCTGTACCTTGATAAGACTAATATGGTCCGGTTAATTATATGTGTGTAACAGGTTTGATTTAGGAAAACCAGTTGTGTAATTAGCAAATAGCCCATTGGCCAAATAAACTGGCCTGGAAAACGAACTGTTTTGTGAACCAGTCTCGAATCGTTATTGATAGTTTTATCCGTCACATCATCCGCATTTTCAGCACAACCTGATAAAGGGATGAAAAAAGCAAAAAGCTTTACCTGATTGCAACGTCGTCGAAAATGGGTTCCCATGCGGCGCATGGGAACCAGTAGATCTCGGCAACTTTGTGTTCAACTCACCCGGGTGATATCAAAAAAAGCAGATGGACCCCTTCAGTCTGGTCGCAAGACTAGAGGCGATGGCGAAGCGGGATGCAATGACTCTATCGCTGCGACTCTACCCTACTCTCCGGCCAGCCGCCTTTGCGCAAACAATCTGGTGGGCAATGCAGTGCTCATGAAACGATACGGCTGATATTGTACGCTGCCCGACAAGGTCGTGCCGTCGCCAGCGGCGCCTTGCCGCGTAAAGGACGTCGGTATAAGGGTAAACGGCGCGTTCAAGCTCATATTCTCCAAGGATTGCCCGGTGTGGGACCCGAGCGAGCCAAACGATTGCTGGAACAGTTTGGCAGCGTCGAAGCGGTAGTTGCAGCCAATGAGGCGGAATTGACCTCCGTTCAGGGCATAGGTCAGGGAACCGCCCAGGCGATCCGTTGGTCGGTTGAGGAAACGCAAACACTATACGGCAATGACGACAGTTGGAACGATCCTGTCTTATGACGGGACTTTCGTTATCGCAGGATCTGCTTTGAGTACAATCGTTATGCGCTCCGGCAATTGATCAAGAAACTGGTACAGGGTGGATTGATATGAAGCTCATGGAATACAAAGGTTTTCCTGATTACCCCTGATACTCAGCTACTCTGACGGCTGAGATTGTCCATAAGTACCGGGCGTATCTGGGGCGCGGTTGCAGGACACGCAGTGAATACA
>JBDLIZ010000758.1:0-2766 GCA_039714615.1 Pseudomonadota bacterium
AGATCCTCGGGCAGATTGAGCATATTAGTACATTCTGCTCGGTGGACGGTGATACCCTTACCGCGGGTGATATAACCGATGATAGAATCACCTGGCATAGGATTGCAACAACGTGCAAGTTGGGTCAGCAGATTACCCACCCCTTTGACCTTGATTTCACTGGCGCTGCGTTCTTTCTTTCTTGGGGTGGGTGGTTCAATAGGGATCAGCTTCGGTGCCGGAACATCCGGAACCTGGAGCATCCCAACAATCTGCATGACACTGATTTCTCCCCTCCCCACTTCAGCATACAGCTCATCAATATGATGCAGATTGAAGTGGTGAACCAGGTGCTCTAGCCCATCGCCCTTTAACCCCAGACGTTGGAATTCACGATCTATCAGACTGCGCCCATCCGCAACGTTCTGCTCCCGGTTCTGGTGCTTCAACCAATGGCGAACCTTGGCCTTGGCCCGTGAAGTAATTAAAAACCCCAATTGAGGATTGAGCCAGTCACGGCTGGGACGACCTTGTTTCGCAGTCAAAATCTCCACTCTGTCGCCGGATTTGAGGGTATAATTCAGTGAAACGATACGGCCATTGACCTTGGCTCCCCGGCAACAATGGCCTACTTCGGTATGAATGCTGTATGCAAAATCCAAGGGGGTAGCTCCGCGGGGCAGCTCTTGGATATCAGCAGCGGGAGTAAGCACGAAGACACGATCCTGCAGGAATCCATTTTTGAAACTGTCAAGCAGCGCCTTACCATCATGATCGGCTTCGAGCAGGTTTTGCAGCTGTAAAACACTGCTTCTCGCCATCTCTTTCTGACGTCCTCCCTCCTTGTAAAACCAGTGTGCGGCCACGCCTCGTTCAGCAAAATCATGCATCTCCCGAGTACGTATCTGCACCTCCACGATCTTCCCTTGGGGCCCAATAATGGCCGTATGCAGTGACTGATAACCGTTTCGCTTGGGATTGGCGATATAATCATCAAACTCTTCCGGAACGTGCCTCCAGAGCGCATGCACCATACCGAGCACGGCATAGCACTCCGAAACCTGTTGCACGACAATCCGAACCGCACTCAGGTCATAGAGCTGCTCCAGGCGTTGCCCCTTACGACGCATCTTCTGCCAAATGCTGTAGATATGCTTAGGACGGCCACTAAGCCCTGCAACGACCTGTTCCTTTTGCAGTGCACCCTTCAAAACATCTACCAATGAGCTAACATAGGATTCTCGAGCAGCCCGGGTCTCTTCCAGGGCCGAGGCAATGCGTTTATAGACCAGCGGGTTAAGGTACCGAAAGGCCAGATCCTCCAGTTCCCACTTCAACTTGGCGATCCCCAATCGATGGGCTAGAGGGGCATAGATGTCCAAGGTCTCGCGAGCTATACATCGACGAATGTCATAACCCTCCCCCGGCAAGAGCCGCAGCCGTTGTAGGCGATATACCAGCTTTATGAGCATGGCCCGGATGTCTTTGACCATGGCCAACAACATCCGACGCAGACGCTCTGCCTGCTCAGGGGTCTTTATTTGCTCGCATTCACACTCGCGAAAGGTGTTTAACCAATGTACGCTGTTGACCAATTGGGCGATATCATCCCCATAAGTATGACGGATGGTGCTGACTTGCAGATCGTCTCTAAGGCGGGGATCACTTAATAAGGCGGCAATCAAAGTAGCCTGATCCACACCCAGATCTAGCAAGCCAAGCGCCACGTCTACACTTCGAGGCCGACCTTGCAGCGGTTTGTCGATGGCTAAAGCGCAATCCAGGGCTTGAGTCAATAGTAAGCCACCCCCTGCCTTGCTGGCTTCGAACCTTTCCCTGGTCTGCCGGTGTTCGTCGGCAAGCCCTGAAGCATTCGACTGAGACATCGTAAGTTTATCGCCCATAGCAACTAAAAGGCGCGCATTAGCAATCACTCACCACTAACGGTTATCGTCAGCATTCGCCGGTGAGGTGAACTGCGGTGTTCCCACAAATAGATACCCTGCCAAGTACCGAGTGCGCAGCGCCCCTCGCTAATGGGGATAGTCAGTTCCGTTGCGGTCAACACACTGCGCACATGAGCCGGCATGTCATCAGGCCCCTCGGAATGGTGCTCAAACATGGGGTCACCATCCGGCACCTTGGCGGCCATGAAGCGTTCTAAGTCCTCCCTCACCAGGGGATCGGCATTCTCACATATAATCAACGACGCGCTGGTATGATGAATGAAGATATGACACAGCCCCACTGATAGCCCGCAGCCGCTGACTATGGCATTGATTCTGCCACTGATTTCATGGGTCCCACGTCCTTGGGTGTTGAACCAAAGTGATTCCTGGCGGTACATAGCGTCTCCCTCTATCCAGGTGATTTTTCAAAACCTTGTGATAAGATACCGTTGTTTATGGGCTTTCCAGGGTAACCGCCGTCTCAGTTTCTTAATCAGCATGCGGCATGTTCTTCAGTAGCATCGAGCCCGGCGGATGCAGTGCAAGCATTACCTTGGAAACCTTCAATTATAAACTGTTCTCCCTAGATTATTCTTCTCCATGACCAGCAAGCCCACAACCATTCCGCGCCGAACATCAACCCCGATACGTGTCGGTCAGGTACTCATCGGTGGTGATGCCCCTGTCGTTGTCCAATCCATGACCAATACCGACACCGCAGATGCGAACCTTACCGCCGGACAATGTGCCGAACTCGCCAAGGCAGGATCGGAGCTGGTCAGGGTTACGGTCAACAATGAGGACGCCGCGCGGGCGGTTCCAAAAATACGCGATCAGC
>JBDLIZ010000759.1:0-2752 GCA_039714615.1 Pseudomonadota bacterium
TACAACTTGAGGAAGTCCAAAACCTATAGTGGGCAGCGGCATCAGTATCAAAAAACCAAACCGGTGCGTTCAAGGATTGGCGAACGGCGTATGCCCAATCCCAATGGACAGCCGGGTTTTATTCGCATTGACAGCGTGCATCAGGGGGACCAGGATGGAATGAAAGGTGTTTATCATATCAATGCGGTGGATGAGATCACTCAGTTTGAGGTGGTGTGTACCGTTGAGAAAATCTCCGAACGTTATTTGATTCCATTGCTGCGTCATCGATGGCGTGTTTAGCGCTGAAGGCGAAGCGGTGCGGTTTGATGAGGCAGCCTTAACGTCTGAAGTGATCACACGGGTACAAGCCCAAGTGAGAGAACGGATCCTTCGTCTGTTTAATCGACGCGAACTGCTTTCGCTGGAAGTGGTGGATGCCATGCGCGAGTGGGGCCATGCAGAGGGATTTTCTCTGACCGCCGACGTGACCGTATCCGCCTCAGATCGTTCGGGCTTAGAGCGTTTGTTTCGTTATTGTGCACAACCGATTTTTGCCACAGCAAACGGCTGCAGTGGATGGAGAATAATCAGCGGCTGATTTACCGTCTCCCTAAACACCGAGGCCCAATGGGCAAACGGTTTTCACGCTCACACCCCTGGATTCTGGATAAGCTTGCTGTGCTCGTCCCGCCGCCGCGCAAACATCGCCATCGCTATCACGGCGTCCTGGCACCGAACGCCCCGTTACGCCAGGCCGTGACAGCCTATGCCGGCTTGCCCCTGGGTGATGACGCCATCTCAGACAAACAGGCACCGGTTGTGGCTGAAGATCTGCCGAAGGTCGACTCGAAAACGTCCGCCTCTACCGCTTACCTTTGGGCGATACTGATGGCAAGAATCTACGAAGTCTTTCCGCTCGTTTGTCCCCAATGCGGTGGCGAATTAAAGATCGTGGCTTTCCTGACTGAAGCTGATCCGATTCAGCGCATTCTGAATCATATCGGTGAACCGGCGACATCGCCTCAAATCGCGTCTGCCCGCGCACCACCGTACGGGCCGGAAGCGGATTTTGATCAGACGGGTTTCAATAAACCTGAAGAGGCGGAACCCGTTCCGGAGTTTGAGTTTGATCAAACCGTGAGCTGGTAACTCTCGAGGAAACAATTTCAATTTTTAGGTGCTGTTCCAAAAGCTTGATGTAACCGGCAGCAGAGGGAGCTTTTTGTCCTTCGCACCTAGAATCCGCCTCTGCCGCGATTCTATCGTATCGATAGTGGATCAATAGGCATTATTGTCGCCTGTCACGGTCCCGATTTTCATTTCCCAGTTAGGTTTTATTCATCAAATCCTTCTCATAACCGGGAAAAGTGCGTTAAAATTCCTATTGCTATCGCTATCCATGTATCCTATTGTGAAATCGGGTTTCCATATCTATCTTCTTGTCACATGCTTGCTTATCTCCATGGGCAGTTTCGCAGCGTCGGTTTTACCCCTTGGCTTGGATCGTATGCACACCGATGCTACATACATCTTTTACGGAGAGTGCATTTCAAATACCGTTGATACGGATCAAACCACGGGGCTGGAGGTCACTTACACCACCTTTTCGATTCTTGAAGCAATTAAAGGGAAGCTGGATCAGACGCATACCATTAAACAAGTCGGTAGCCACCAGCCTGGTGGCACTACCTCTGGGATCATCTTTCCTGGAGTACCACGCTTTGAAGAAGGCACAAAATACATTCTATTCCTGCCGCCCGCTTCACACATAGGTTTCTCCAGTCCTGTCGGCTTGGGACAAGGGGTCTTTAGTGTTGATGCTGACGATGCTGGTAACGATGTGGTCAGTAACGGTCGTGATTTTACGGAATTGCTTAAAAATGTCCCCCCTGACAAGGTCCAGCCTCATGTTATATACAGACTCAAAAGTCTGCGGGATCAGGATATTCCCACGTATGCGAAATCTAGGGCACAGCTGCCACTTGATGATTTTCTCTCAATTCTGCAGTCCATGAAGATTAAGCCGTGAGACCGGTCTCCACCCACCTCGCGATCCTGTTTTTGCTGCAATGCATCATCCTTGCGACGGCCAATGCGGGTGGCCCGCTCAACTTGGCGGGACCCAATGGGACCACTCCTGTTGTCTATCCGAACGGCGGGCAAGATATCACACTGAATTATGATCAGGGCGGCCTGGGAAGCAGGACCAACGCTCAGATCGACGCCCTTGTGAATGGTGCGACAGGGTTGTGGAATGACGTTAGCACTGCGACCATTCAACTGACTCAGGGAGCTGATCTATCCCAGGATGTGACCGTCAATAACTTTGGCAACTATCTGAACAACTTCAGCGATGGACTCAATCCCGTCATCTATGACACCGACGGCAGCATTACCGATGCGCTGGTTGGTGTCGGCGCAAAAAACAGCATCCTGGGCTTTGCCGAAATCATGCAACGACAAGCTGTCAATATGGAAACCAACAAACGCCTGGGGATGATCCGGCAGAACGAGGTCTTCTGCCCGACCCTGTGTAACGTCTTGCGCGGCGCGCTCCTGGACCTTCATCTCGATTTCGCAGATCGCGGAACGTACGTCTGCGCCGAGGGACCGCGGATGGAAACCCCCGCCGAGGTGCGCAAGTACGCCACGTACGGCGCCGAGCCGCCGCTTGCCACTAGTGGAGCGTCCCCTTCTTCGCCGCAGGCTTGGCAGCGGGCTTCGCGGCAGCCTCCGCCGCCACCGCGGCCTCGCCCTCCTCCGCCTCTTC
>JBDLIZ010000760.1:0-2740 GCA_039714615.1 Pseudomonadota bacterium
GAAACGAGCCCTCTCGGCACAATATTCAGCCTCAAATCAAGCAATAAGGACCTTCCGGCCGATGGAGTCGCTCAACTTCAGGTAAAACAGGGGCGCAGCGTATTCGGTATTGAGATGAAGATCACCGACCCGGACGGTAACGAACTTCCCTGGGATGGCGTTGCATTCGGCCCGCTTAAAGTGCGCGGGCCGTGGGTCTGCAGCAGCTACTTCAGAATTGATGACGCCAGCCCGCTGGATAAGGACGGCTGGTTCGATA
This sequence comes from Pseudomonadota bacterium, assembly GCA_039714615.1. Lineage (GTDB taxonomy): Bacteria > Pseudomonadota > Gammaproteobacteria > JAAEPA01 > JAAEPA01 > JAAEPA01. Next base: position 260 of record JBDLIZ010000760.1, read on the forward strand.
CCGGAGATGTCGCGACCATTGATCCCGATGGCTACATGCAAATAACCGATCGAACGAAAGATGTGATCAAGTCTGGCGGTGAATGGATCAGCTCAATCGATCTCGAGAATGCGGCGGTCGACAACCCAAAAGTAGCGGAAGCCGCCGTCATCGGCCGCTACCATCCGAAATGGTCGGAGCGACCGTTATTGATAGCCGTCAAGAATGCTGGCGCGGAAGTCGATAAAGACGAGATATTGAGTTGGCTAAGTGGTCGCGTTGCCAAGATGTGGCAACCCGACGATGTGGTTTTTGTTGACGAACTGCCGCACACCGCAACCGGAAAAATCAACAAACTGGAGCTGCGTGAGCAGTTCGAGGACTACAAATTTCCAGGCACCTGACGCATCAATGCAATCCAGATGCCCAAAAGGCCCTAAGCTGAACTAAAGTATCTGGAGAACCAAGAGAAAACGTATGCGAGATAAACTTCCAGTATTTCGCGCCGCTCGCCTGGTGGGTGTGTCGCGCAAAACGCTACAGGAAAAGATCCGTCAGGATGATGTCAGCACGTTCGAGGGGAAAATCAGTGTTGCTGATTTGCTCACGCTATACCCTAAGGCAAACCTTAGTAAGGATAGTGAATATGAGCGCATTCAACATATCAAAGACACCGCATTTGCCACACGCGTACGGCAAAGCATATTGCCTGATGCTACAACTCTGGCCAGCCGATTATCAGATCTGGGTCGTACTTTGCTTGAAACTCAATCCCATTTGTCGCAATACACTATCGTTCTGGAGCATGTGGTGAAACGACTGTCCATTATGGAATCCGGGAAAGATAGCCAGAAAGGAATTCACGAGTTATTAGACTGGATAAAGAGCAACATTCCAGCACCTGAGAGAGTTTCGAGCCCTGAACAGGAATTATTAGCCCACAACATGGTGTTAGGAATTATGTCTGCCCATATAAAAATCCAACCCAGTGACCATGAATTTTGGCTCGAAGGCAATAATAGTATTCTGGAATCGGCTGTGCGATCCGGTATATCGCTGAATTATGGGTGTACGAGCGGTAACTGTGGACTATGTAAGGCACGAGTTGTTAGTGGCGAAGTGAGAAAAATTCAGAATCACGACTATGTGCTGAGTGAAGCTGAGAAAAACATGAATTATGTCCTGCTCTGTTCCTGCACAGCGGTTTCGGATCTGGTCATTGAGGCCCTTGAGGCCAAAGATGAAAACGACATTCCACACCAGCAAATAACAACCAGGGTAAAAATGGCAGACCAGCTCAATGAAAATGTGTTCGCGTTACACCTGCAAACACCTCGCGTACAACGTCTTCGTTTCCTTGCCGGACAATCGGTCACACTCACTTCGCCGAACAACATTACGATCGATCTACCGTTAGCAAGCTGCCCCTGTGACGATCGCAATCTGCTGTTCCATATCCCTCATGATGAAAACAATGCACCCGAAAATTTTATAGGTGACGGACTAGCCAGAGGAGATGAGGTCATAGTCACAGGTCCTCACGGCCACTTCCTGCTCAATGAAAATTCCGGACGCATTCAACTGTACATTGCCTACGGGACAGGATTTGCTCCCGTTAAAAGTCTGATTGAGCATGCCATGGCAATCAATGAGGACTCCACTATGCATCTGTACTGGATAACAGATAAGGAAGAAGACCTGTACCTCAATAATCTCTGTCGGTCATGGAACGATGCGCTGGATGATTTTCACTACCACCCAACTATCGGCGGAGATATCTCGCAAACAATCAACGATGAACAGATCAATCTAACTGAGTGCGATGTATATGTAGCCGGCACGGAAGTACAGATAAATAGGGCCACAGAATGGCTATGTCATAACGGAGTGATTGAGGATCAGTTATTTACAAATAGTCTGAATTAGGCAACGCGTAAAAACTGTCGAAAAAAGAGAAAGGGCTAGCCGGAAATTTCAGCTAGCCTGTACCTACGAATCAGGCGCCCCGGGATCTTCTGCAATCGATGTCTGGTGATCCTCTACGACTTGCCATAGAGGAGCGTCTACCCAGGTAATGAACAATGTCGTTCGAGACCTGCCTTGCTGGGATTTTCCCCGGGCAAAAGTGACCGTGACTTTCGGGCATTTGCCCGATGTATGCGATAGCCGGCATTTGCCCTATTCACTTTTGCTCTGGACGGCCCCAATCTCCTAAGTAATCGCCATTTCGATGGAGAACGGGAGATGAACATGGCAAGCGAAGACTACTCGTATCCTTGGTATGCCAAGCTTTTGCACCTGGGCATGGCGGGCTTTGGTATTGCAGCATATCTGACCGGTGAACTGGCCGAAGACGGATACAACTCTTTGGGGTACCTGTTTCACGCTTATCTGGGCCTGTCCCTTGCGACATTTGTGCTGTTGCGCGTACTGCGTGGGTTCGTAGGGCCAGGTCCTTTGCGGTTTTCCGACTGGTCCCCATTGTTGCTACGCCAATGGACA
>JBDLIZ010000761.1:0-2738 GCA_039714615.1 Pseudomonadota bacterium
TGCGAACGAATCGTCGGACCAGGATGCACATTACGATTTACCACCGACGCTGGATAATCTGGAGATAAAGCATATCCAGCGTATTCTTGAAAGTGTCGGGGGCAACCAAACCCAGGCCGCCAAGCTCTTGGGAATAAACCGCTCGACGCTGTGGCGCAAACTGCGTCAGGTTCGGGGCAAAGCAGATTAAATCGATATTGCCCAGATAGAGGGTCATCTGCACGGCAGTTGTGCAGCCAACGCGATTGATGTTATTTGCAACACTGTTGCATATTAAAACGCAGATGCAACACCTCAAACCCTACCAATCGGCATAAGCTACCGCATTCGCTCACCAATCTTTCCTGGCACACGAATTGCATCTAGTTTAGTTAACACGCCATCATGCGTACCAAATAAAAACGAAAGGGCCATAAGGCCATAGGTTTCAACCACAGCCAGGAGGAATTATGAAACAACGCACCACTGCGGCTTGTTTCAGCAGCGCCTTGGCGGGCGCCTTGCTATTGATCTCGCAACCCGGTCTTGCCGCTGAAAAGGCCAAGTCTGCCCCGCATCAAGGCCAAAAATTGACTGTTGGACTGTGCCAGCCCTGCCATCAATTCACCGGCACCAGTCAGGCCGGGACCGCCGGACCGCCACTGTTGGCGATGAAGGCCCGTTTCCCCGACCGGCAAAAACTCCACGACATCATCTACGATGCCCATGCCCATCTGCGACCCGACACCATGATGCCCCCCTTTGGGCGCACTGGCCTGGCCGATGAGGCTCAGATTCAGTTGATGATCGACTTTCTTTATACCCTGTAACTTGAACCTAGGTTGGATTTATAGCCGGAAAGAGTGGCCAGTGCTTGCTCTTGGGCTCCTCATCCCTAGGCAATCAACTCACCCACGGGTGAGAGTTCCACGTTAGCAACAATGGGTAGCCTTCTATAAGTCATTGCGTGATTAATCGAAGGTATTGTTTCAACCCATCGAGGGAAAGAGGGTCTTTTACATCCAAACCATAATCGAAGGAGATCAGATATGAGTAACGCCAAACGCAGAATTCTACTCAAGGCCACACTGGCAGGCACAGCGGTGGGTGTCGCCGTCGGCGCCGGACTGTTGACCCCGCGCAGTGTACTGGCGGCCTGGCCGAAAAGCGCCTTTAACGCCAAGACCAGCGATGGCGCTATGAAGGAACTTTACCAGGGCCAAACCGCCAAGGAGAGTGCCGATATTCAAGTCAAGGCCCCGCAGATTGCCGAGAACGGTGCCGTAGTACCGGTCACTATCAAGACCTCACTGAAAGACGTGGAATCCATCGTGATCATCGTCGAAAAAAACAAACGGCCGCTGGCAGCGGACTTTAAAATTACCTCCTCGGCAAGGCCGATCGTAGCCACCAGAATCAAGGTTGCCAACAGTTCCAAGGTGACTGCCATCGTCAAATCCGGGGGCAAGCTATACAGTGCCGGCAAGGATGTAAAGGTAACCATTGGCGGTTGTGGTGGTTAACCATCCCGCTCATTTTTTTCAAGCTATCACTAAACCAGAACATACGACTCCGAGGAGAACACAATGGCTAAGGCTGTAAAGGTTCGCGCTAAATTAAAGGGTGATGTCACCGTGATCAAGGCGCTCATGTCCCATCCCATGGAGACCGGCAATCGAAAAGACAAAAAGACGGGCAAACTGGTCCCGGAACACGTGATCACCGAGGTGGATTGCCAACATAACGGCAAGACCGTGCTCACGGCCTACTGGGGGGCGAGCATCTCGAAAAACCCCTATCTGTCCTGCGAAATCATGGGTGGGAAAAAGGGCGACGCCGTGAAGATCAGCTGGGTCGATAACAAGGGAGAAACCGGGATGGGCGAAACCAAAATCAAATAATTCGCCGACGGCATTTTACCTTAATACAAGGAGGAATCGAATGAATTACCTATTGCTGGCCCTTACCATGGGCCTGCTCGGGGCGCTCAGCGGCACGGCAGTTGCCGCCTCCGACCCCGAAGCGGACCTGAAGATCTACATAGACTATTACCAGAAGCGGTTCCCGGATTTCAAGCCCGAGGATTATTCCATGGGAATGTATAAATTCGACGAGGGTAAACTCTCTCAATGGCAGGACATCATGGAATTCCCCCCCTACGAGATGGCGATAGAAGAGGGGGAGACACTGTTCAACAAGCCCTTCAAGAATGGCAAGACCTATGCCGATTGCTTCGAAAAGGGCGGGATCGGAATCGCCCATACCTATCCCCGCTTCGACTCCAAAAGTGGCAAGGTCAAACCACTGCTGGTGGCGCTCAACGAATGCCGCAAGAAAAACGGCGAGAAGCCCCTGCCCATGCTCAAGGGCGATCTGGTGCTGATCGAAACCTATATGGCGGAAACCTCGCGGGACAAGCCCATCGAGATCACCGTACCCGATGACCCACGTGCGCTGGCCGCTTACGATGAGGGGAAACGTCACTACTTCACCCGCCGCGGTCCCCGGGGATTCGCCTGTTTTAACTGCCATTGGGAGGCGGCCGGCACCCGCATACGCGGCAATGAATTGAGTCCGGCCCGAGGTCAGGCGGCCAACTTTCCCGCCTACCGCTCCAAATGGGGCGCGATGGGGCCGTTGCAACGCCGTTACAAGGGCTGCATGAAGAATACCGGATTCAAACCTTTCAAAGAGGGCAGTGAGGCCATGAATAATCTGGAATACTTCCACAAGCGGCTGAGTAACGGGATTCCCTCGAA
>JBDLIZ010000762.1:0-2713 GCA_039714615.1 Pseudomonadota bacterium
CGCGAATCTCTACGACGAGATCAGCCAGGCCTTCGCCGTGTTTCTGCCAGTGAAGTCCGTGGGAGTCGTGGGTGATGCACGCCGCTACGAGTACGTGATCTCTCTACGCGCCGTAAAAACCGTGGACTTCATGACCGCCCATTTCGCCCATCTGCCCTTCGAGTTTCTGGAAACCGTGTCCCGTCGTATCATCAACGAGGTGCCCGGCATCTCCCGGGTGGCCTACGACATTTCGAGCAAGCCCCCCGCGACGATCGAGTGGGAGTGACGGGTATTGACAGGCATTTTTGGGAACTGGCGGGCACTTGGTTTATTCAGAATTCTCCATCCCGAACCACGTTACCTTTGCTGACTATCTTGACTGTTTTGGGATGAACCGGTTCGTTGTCCGGCAGCAGTCCTTTGCCTTTCTCAATTACCTTGGCAGCGACACTGGTCAGCTTGCCTAATGTGTCCGAACCGGCAAGTGCTTTGCTGTCATCATAATAGTCAAACCAGGGCAGGCCGGCTTCTGTGTAATCCTTGGCAGTCGCAGGTTTATGTGGAGGTTGCTGCCCGGTAATCATCTGGCATTGCTCACTGTTGGCCAGGTGGATGAAGCACCGGAAACCATTGTCTTGGTCCCAGGCATCAATACCGTACTCGTCCTCATAAATCTCCTGCCGCATCAAGCCGCCTGGAGCAAGCCCCATATCGGGGGCAGCCGATTCGCAGACCGTGCGACTGAACATCGGCATATCGAGGTAGTCCATGTCTGCTTCCACGGCGCGCTCAAAATGTTCGATGTAAACGTCATGCTTCATCGGGTAGACGATAATCTGGAGTCCACCATGTTCAGCCTTACCCGTAATTTGCTCTTCGGCCGTGAAGCCTTCACCCAGGGGCATGGCGACAAACTGCCGAATAAAATCCTCCGAGATGTTGAAGCCATCCAGCCAGGGCTGTTCGGGTATCACCGCATAGTCCTGCGGATCATCTGAAAGCCCGTTGCTCCAGGGTTCCCCGGATACGGCATTGATCTTGCCGGCGGCAATCTTGACGGCGCAGGGGTAGTCACCAGAAAATTTTATCCATAGTGCCTCAGACTGATACATGGGTATGAAGACTCCACCATGTGTCCGCCAGGTATCAGGCAAATTTTCTGCGAAGTCATCCACGTGCTCCACCGGGAAACGACCCAGACCGGGGGGCAGGGGGTATTCCCGGTTGTCATCCGGGATCCGCAGGGTGCGCTGGAAGTCGATGCTACACACCGCTTTTTGGTGGACCTCCGGAAACCGGAAGGTCAGTTGGTTGTTCATTAGTTCGATCATTGTCTTTTCTCCCCTGAGTCGATTATTCAGGTGTTACCAGTCGCCATCACGGACATCCCGGGCAATACGCAACAGAGCCTGATCCGGTGCGGATTTGAGCTGGCGGATCAGATCCGCGAACAGTTGCGGGCGCTTACGAATGATCTCCTGCAAATCCGACGATACCTTCCCGGCCATTGCCAGCAGCACATCCGGGTCCTCGCCGAGTTCCTCGGCCAATGCCCGGATTTTTGCCTCGGACGGCGGCGCCACATCCCCGCGTTCTATCTTGCTGAGGTAGGCGGGTTCCACACCTATTCGCTGAGCGACCTGCCGGACGGAAAAACGCCGGTCCTGTGACTTCAGGGCTTCGCGATGTTCACGGATGTATTCTCCGAATGTCATGTGTAGTATATAGTACACATTTGTTTCCAAGGCAAGCTTTCTGTGTGATGTCGGTCTAATGAATTGCTAATGTGGGGTAGCTTATGAAAACGGGGCCTTGATCTACACCGATATTCAGAGACGACCTACTAGAGGCAGTGAACGACTGGTTAGCGCGTCCAGCGCCAAATGACTGAGATATGCGGCGCCGCCAACCAACAGGATGCCCCTTAGAACTTTGTCGAAATCATCCTGCGGTTCCCAATGGTAGATCTTATGCATTCCAGTAGCCAATAAACCAAGCATCGCGATGCTATGGAAGAACTGTCGATGGTTAGGGTTACCAAGGGCGGGTTCGATCATATCTGGAAGTTTCCCTAAGAGCGCACCAATGGGAATGGCGGCAGCAGGATGATGTAGTGCGCCAGATTTCTCTGACGCGTCATTTTGAGTTATAACGAACGCTGCGACTGCGCCTGCCAATTGGTGGGTGGGACCATTCATTGCTTCTCCTTCAATTATTTTAATTTTCCATCATAAGGTTTAAACCACCGGCTTTAGCCGGTCAGCTTTAGCTGCGAAAATGGGCCTCCAGACGAAGGGGGCGGCATGGATTACAGATATGGTAGCCACACGGTGTACCAGATTGAGTACCATTTCGTGTGGGTGACGAAGTACCGCTACAAGGTATTGCGAGGCGAGGTAGCGGAACGGGTACGGGAGCTGGTCCGACAGACGTGCGAAGCGTTTGAGATCCGCATAGTACGGGGGGTGGTGAGTAAGGACCACGTTCACATCCTGGTGAGCGCCCCGCCGAATCTTGCGCCGAGCGAGATCATGAGGCGGATCAAGGGTCGGACGTCGAGCCACCTGTTTGAAGAGTTTCCGCATGTTAAGAAACGATATTGGGGCAGGCATTTTTGGGCGAGGGGCTATTTTTGCGCCACGGTGGGTCAAATGACCGAAGAGATGATCAAGCAGTATCTGGAGCATCACTTTGAGCCGAGTCCTGACGACAATTTTCAAATGGAGCCCGA
>JBDLIZ010000763.1:0-2709 GCA_039714615.1 Pseudomonadota bacterium
CTCGTCAGCAATGCGGGTCGAGCAGGCCCGCATTGGCACTTGAATTGGTGATCCCGCAAAAGCAGTTTTCGCGTGTATGTTTTTTCCCCTTTCACTGCAAACGACGGCTCCTCATTCGATCCATGGCCAGCGCAAAAACTACCCGCACACGCGGTACAGCGATGCGTCCTGCCGACATCGGTCAACTGATCTGCCGAGCTAGTTTTGGCCGCCGGGGCAAAAGAATTGCTGAATAGAAAATTGCGGTCAGCGGTCGCCGCCGCCGGTTTTGTGGAAACTTAGTTGTCCGTAACGATGTATGCCTTCTCCGTCAGATGGAGTCCGTTCACCATATTCGTAAGGCTAGACCATCTTCATCAGGTTTCAAGGGCATGGCTCCAGGCAATGGACAGCCAAAGCATTCGATTAACCAATGACCGGTTATGCGGCAAAGCTGCCCTGCCATACCCAGATGACGAAGGGCGGCTTCCAGCATAACCCGGTAATAGCCCCGTCCCAGGCGAAGGTCTGCTGTACCCCAGGTAGCGGACTTACGCGCTGAAGCAAATCAAGACTCTTGGCATTTGGGCCGGTTTCGGGCCTACTTCGGCCGGTCAGGAGAGACAGCCGGAACGGAAGGAACGCCGCGGAGGCCATTCGCTGAGGTGAGCATGAAGGTTCGCTGTAGTGAAAATCTGCCTTCGGTCAACAACGACAAAAAGCGGATGCGCCTATAAACAGGATAAATGGTATTCATGGATGCTTTGAGCACGCATCTCGGACTCAGGGAGACTTTTCAACATCGAATTTCTCGACGAAGACAAGCTCACAGGCGTCCTTTCCAGTATCGGTGCGACTCAGCGACGTTACCCACCGCCAACCGTCATCGTTTGTGGCATCTACGAGTTTCCCTCGAAAGCGCACGATATCTCCCTCAATAACATCGCCGATCGCTGCGGCTATTTCGTCCGTAGCCGGGATCAGGTGCATATTGGCACTGTGAGCGGTTATCTTCTTGCTAGATATCGGCAGTTTTTCGGTTCCCCAGAAATAGAACCTGCTGTGCTGAGTGATGCGAAGTAGATCAAGAATGGACGAATCGGACATGGATCCCCAGCCAAGGGCCAAGTCGGTCCGTGATAGGTCGGCTTCCTGACCCAGGAAATAGTTTTCCGTCGACAATACCCGAGCTCGGATCGAAAAATCTGCTTGAGGAAGCAACTCGTAGCCTTCATGAACAAGGGGCTCGGCTTCGACGATCTCTTTTTGAGAAGGATTCGCGGGTGCCAATACGCCGGGCGCGTGGGCTACGGACCGGTTATCCCACCAAGACCAATAAGCCCACAGTGCCAGAGCAACCAATGCCAAGTAGCGCATAATCGGCGTTCGTACTTCACGATAATGATTTCGAATTATCGGGCATCGAGAACCCAAATGAGAACCACGCGTTTCGATACTTGACCGGTTTCGGGCGTATTTCAGATAGCCCAGCGAGGAATCTGGGAGGGCAGGAACGCCGCAAAATAAGACATGCGTCTGTGGACGAAGCCATCAAAGAAAAACCCCGACGCTAAGGTCGGGATTTCTTATCATTTAGAAGCTATCGCCACAACCTCCGCGAGCACAGCACCGACGGCGCCCGAGGGTGGCTTCACGCCAAGATAGGCGGACAAGGTGGGGGCGATGTCGTACGGGGTGACCGCGCGATTGACCCGCGATGCCTGCAAACCGTTGCCGACAAAAATAACCGGCACGAAGGTGTCATAGCGCCAGGGTGAACCATGGGTCGAGGAAACCATCAGCCCGTCGAAATCGTTGATGAATACGTTGGATTCGAACACCAGATAGATATCGCCGGAGCGCTTTGCATGAAAGTTACGCAACACCGACCGAGTCATCAAGGTGTCCGGCAGGCTGTAAGTGCGCAGCGCACTGCTCGAAACCGCATAGGCCACGCCGTCGAATTTCAGCAACTCGGCGGCCACGGCCTGTTCCACCGCAGCCCGGTCCAGCCCCTTGGCATCGATGACCTTATGGTTGAGGTATAGGTAGGGGTGGAAATAGGATTCAATCAGTTCCTCGCCGATGCCGAACTGCTTTTTCAGCGCCGCTATAGCGGCGGATTTGTCCAGCGCCTTCGTATCGAAAAAGTGGGCGTCGCGGATGCCATGCTCGTGCAGGTGGCCCGGCACCTCCGGCTGCCCGTGGTCGGCGGACAGCACGATCAACGTTTTGGCCAAGCCGACCTTCTTGTCGATGTACGCGAACAGGTCGGCCAGGGTTCGGTCCAGGCGCACTAGGTTGTCTTCGCTCTCCAGGCTCGAAGCACCGAACACATGTCCGACGTAATCGGTTGTTGAGAAACTGATGGCCAGAAAATCCGGCACCGCATCCTGTCCCAGTTGTTCCTTGTCCAGGAGCGTCTTGGCGAAATCCAAGGTCAGTTCGTCGCCGGCCGGGCCCAGTGTCAGCTTGGTGGTGAAATACGTGTCCGCGGCCTCACCATAGGCATGAGGGAAGGTCCGCCCAAAACCGGCCACGTCGGTTTCGTAATCACGGTCGTCGGCGGCATCGAACAGGTATTTCGAAGGTTCATGGGTCAGCTCTCAGGCCTTGCCGGAATAGGCGGCTGCCGGCTTTCCTGCGTTCCATTCAGTGACCCAGGCCGGATACTGCTGGTAGTAATAGCTGCTGGTTACGAATTCACCACTCTTCTTGGAGAACCAGAAT
>JBDLIZ010000764.1:0-2704 GCA_039714615.1 Pseudomonadota bacterium
CTATGGGATGTCCGAGGACCCTTTCTCCCTTGCTGAGAAACGCCGCGGAATCCTTTGCCATGCGCAAAGTATTGGTGCCAGCTGCACGCACAGAACCTGGCGGCATGGCCCGCAGACGTTGACCAAAGCGCTCCAGGCAACCCAGGGCACGTTCCTGTGCCTCAACGCTGATCTGGCGATTTTCATCGAGACCAGCCCCAAGGCGCACCATTTCACGCAAACGGTCGATGATCTGCAGCTGGCCGTCTTCCACTCTGGCAACGATCATGTGAAAACTGTTTGAACCCAGATCAACCGCGGCTATGGTTTCAGGTGGCTTCGCAAAAATATTAGTAAATCCAAACATGATGACACCCCCGTTATATTGCTGTCACTACTTCTTCGAGCCGCCTGATTCCACCCCGGTCCATGACTATCCTGAATCGCTTTAGAAAGGACTCGTCATGTGTCGAGTACCTGATGATAAAGTTGATATGCTGAACTTTCCTTGCATTGATCCTGTGATAGTCCTTGCCGTCGGTAATAAATAGATGTCGCTTGGGGTTGCCCATCTTGCGTGTCAGTCGGGCAACGCTGTAACGCGTGATATCTGTGACCCCCCTGATCTGCAGGATCTGGTAGACCTGTTCGAAGTATCTGGGAAATACACTGATCTTCTTGCGGTAAAGAATGGTCTTCTCTCCCACGGAGTAGTCCCCGCTCCGGGAAATCTGGTCCCTGTTCCTGAGTTCCATGACTTCATCATCTAGCATGTCATCCGCGACAAAACTGAAACTTTCCCTGCTATAGCCGATTTTATGTTTTCTCGAACCGGTACAGATCCTGGTCTTCTGATCGAAAAAGAAGCGCTGCAGCTTGCTGCTGAGGTAATCCCTGACAACCTCCTTGATCCTGTCCTTGAAGATATAACTTACGACCAGCGTGATGAAAAACGCCATGGTAAAGATGCCGAATATGTACTGGGCATAAAGTGCTATGGCGGTAGCCCATATCATGGCGAGACCGGCGGCGGCGCCAAATATCACCTGTTGCGCCATTTTCCCTTCCGGCCGCGCACGCGTATTGAGGAACAACACACTCTCGGTACATTTTTTCAGTGATTGCATCCGGTAAACCAGCTCTTCATTGTCATCGTTCTCTTCAGGCCCGGCCAGATAGCCCTTGGCCTTGCGATAAGCAATCTCGTTTGTGATCAGCTGCAGAACATTTTTCTTATACTCGTTGTAATTTCCCAGCCCCTTCTTCTTCAGGGTTTCCAGCAGGCGATAGGAATACTCATCGGTAACAAGGCTCAGATATTCATCGATCAGGGCATACATGGAGAATGTTTTTTCATCAATAGTAGAGATGGTGATGATCGTTCTCAGACCACGGAATTTTTCGAGTATGTCGATTGTATGTGATATGTAATTCTCCTCAAGGTAGTCGATATCTCTGGGATCATCCTTCCTGGATAAAAATGCAATATGTTCACTCATTGCCTTCCTGACAATGCAGCAGAACATTTTTAGCTGGTTTTCATAATTGCTCAGGTGCCCGGGAGAAGGGTTGGCAGCGAGCTTCTGAAAACATTCTTCCAGGTTCTGAAACGGGTTGTCTTTGCCTGAGGCAACATGCCGTAATGCGATTTTTGGTGTCTCAAATCGAAGATAGGTCTGCAGGTCTCTGTAAAACAGGTATTTGGGGTAGTTGTCATGATTAAGGTCAAGGCTGTTGGGCATAAACATATAGACCTCGAAAGCGTACTCAGTATGTTCCTCCTGCCGCTTGAACCGATAGTGGGTTTTAAATTCGATTTGGTATTTGTCGTGGATACGCACATCCAGCATAACAATCTCCCGGCAATTTGTGGCGCAGGCCTGCACTGCAAAGTATGACTCCCTGTAAGCTACAAATGGTCATTTCCGGACTTTTAATGACTTATAGACTGTGTTTTTTCAATCCAAAGCCACTGAAAGGTGCGTTTGTGGTCGAGGATTAAAGCATAACGAGTATAAACACCCTTTCTAACTCAAGTCAACGCTCAAAAACCCACCGGCTCACCAGGTGGCCTAAGGGTCACGGATTTTAGTTCAGAGCTAGTTAAATTCGCCCTATTATCTGGATTAATGTCACTCTGACCCCAATTTATTTAACTCCTTTATTCTGCTAAACTTGATGAATAGTGGCTGCTGAACACACTAATTTTAATGGATTTGTTAATGGTTTTGTAGAATATGACGGTTGAATTCAGACTGAAGCATCTATTGTTATTAACAGTTTTTTGCTCTCCCATTGTAGATGCCGGTGCTTATATGGGATTAGCAACCTCACTGATGGACATCAGAGCCGACACGGGTTCAACCAGCCCTGTTACAGCTAATATAAGTTTAGGCTACGAGATGGATGCTCATAAGTTTGAGCTGGCAGTTAAGTCCAGCATCAAAGATGATAATCTAAATCAGCTGGTCACAGACATACCCATTGCCAGCTCTCTACTCTATCGTTTTACCGCCAACCCGAGAGACTCCCTGCATCTGGACCTCATCCTTGGTTATAGCCTGATTAACATAGAGACATCCTATGTCAATGTTCCCGGTTTTACCGAAACATTCAGGGGGGTAAGCTTTGGTGTCGGACTTGAAGAAGCGCTGAAAAGTATTCCACAGCTTAAATTCAAATTGGATTTTATACAATTATATCGGGGTGACCAGCTTAAAATTAA
>JBDLIZ010000765.1:0-2696 GCA_039714615.1 Pseudomonadota bacterium
GAAGGGCAAACTGAAAGCCAGTTATAACTCATTGATATTGATCCCTTCCCCCATAGAAAAACTTGCGGGAATGCTCTGGTCCAGTCGCGAAGCGACTTGGTCAGAGCTTCCTTAGCAGTCATCAGTGAAAAGGCTGCCAGCCGAAGCAGCCTGTCCATTTTCGACACCCAGACAAGCCTGCAGTAACCCTACTGTTTTGTGGGTCTATTGACTATAGTCAATAATCAGGCGGAGCGATATCCCCGGATCAGGTTGGATGACTGCTGTGGAGTATGAACGGCCGGATCAGCGGTTGAGAAATACGGTTCAGGAGAGGACCGCTACGACCTGCTGCTGGAGTATGATCTGCCGGTCAGACACAACAAGTCACCCCAGCATCTCCCTGAGCAATAAAAAACCCGCCGTAGCGGGTCTGTTGCCTAAGTCAGGCGCTCTCTCGCTCCTCAGCTATCCGCTGGTAAATCTCCTCCCGATGTACTGGAACATCCTTCGGCGCTGAAATCCCGATTCTTACTTGATTGCCCTTGACATCCAGCACAGTTACCTCGCGGCCCTTTCCAGTGAAAGAAAGTCCTTCATTGAATTGTTGGTATGGGGAAGTGTATTGGTTTGCATGGTATTGCTCCTCAAGTATTGGACACACCACCTGCCCGGTCCTAATCGGGTGTAGGTGGCGGGTGTACGGATTAGGACTACCGGACTCAAGGAACCGGCCAGCCCGAAGGCTGCCCGCACAACCGCCATTGCGGAGGCACAAAAAAACGCGCATGAATGGCGCGTTGTGCGCCTTGAGTGTTCGGGGTCCTAATCCCGGCCCTTCATGTGGAAGGGCAAACACGGGATAGACGAAGAATGATCAGCCGTCAATGAGCCTGTTACCACATCAGGAAGCGTACCCTGCAACCGATTCTTGCGCACGAACCTGAACCCCTGCCACTGTGTTTGCCGGGAGGTCTCCTTGGCGAAGTCTTCGGTCAACGCAACAGGGTCGCCGGGAATCGTCGTTCCCCGAGTGGTGAAAGTCCTTTCAATGGCCAGCGCCAACGTGTCGCCAGCGAAGTCGAACTGACGGGAAAGTAGCCAGATGTCGAAGAAGTCTTTTACGCGGCTATTGAGTACGCCCAGCTTCACCATCGCTTCGAATTTCTCCGCAACAGCACTCTCCCGGCTGTACCCTCTCAGGCGGGGTACCGGCAGATTCAGAATCGTTGGATAGTCGGCCAACTCCGGCTTGGGCACAACAACGTCACCGAAACCGATATCCAGTTGCATGCTGACGCGGGCTGTCTCAAGTGTTCCGCGAAATCGGACACGAACGCCTCCGTAATCGGCATCCTCCACGATACGCACTCCCCCCACGCTGTCCGGTTCGAAAACCAGACCGTCGTTCTCGACCTCGTGCATGCAGATCTCTCTCGCAATGGCGACAATCGCATCGACGCTGTTGTCAGTGATACCGAGTAGGTCAATATCCATTGTCGGCCGCGTGACCGGGGCCTGCCACACAGTAAACATCAGTGCCCCTTTGAGCACGAACCTATCGGCATAGACTGACTTCGACAGCCGATACAAGAACCGCTCCATGGCGAAGTATTGGAGCAGTTCATTGAAAGGACGGCCGGTCTCGCGCGCCTTGTTGAGCAGCCGTTGGCGCACGGAGGCGGCGACATTGGGGCCCCGTCGTTGTGTCACAACAGCGCTTCCAGATAGGGCCGCATCACCTTTTCCACCCGGCAGGTACGCGCGTATGCCATGAGCTTGTCCACGTCAACGCGCCTGCTGCTGACATAACGTTTCAGGGCCTCGACGGCCGTGTCGAGCCCGATCTTGTTGCGGTACTTGAAACAATCGGCCAGGGTTTTTTCTACCCCGTAGATGCGCACGGGCACGCCATCCAACTCGTGTGTGTCGATCCCGTCGGCGAAGGCCTTTCCCGTAAACCAAAAGACACGGACCGGCGGATGATCCAGGCGCGGAGGCTCTGCGCCACGCGGCAGCGCCAGGTAGACTTCATGCGGAATCTGGGTGGTGAGTTCGTGATACGCCAGTGCCGAAATCAGACAAATGACCCCGGCAGGGACTTTTAGGGCGATAGTTACCAGATCGGGATTGCCCAGGGGCGGCAAACCGGAGAGCCGGTACAGTCCGCGGCTGAGACACTCCAGCACCCCTGCATCTCGCATGGCGTATAGCGTCCGCGGATGGATACCGAGCCGAAGGGCCTCGCTCGTGCGCAGTACCCCGCCATGGCGGCGAAACACCTTTTTCGCCTTCTCAAAAGACGCGTTTTCTTTTGCTTGTTCCTGAGTCATGCCGGATAGCATTACCGCCGATTACAAATAATCGCTGGTAACTTTATCCGCCCCTCCATTCTCATGCAACCTGCCCCGAACGCCGCCAAGCGCAAAGTGAGAATCGTAGACTATATCGAGATTTGAGTTTAGATGTTTGGAAGAACGTTCATGAGGCACGCGTTGGCGATCGCGCCATGCGGTATCGGGAAAACTGCGGATTCCACGCATCAAGACCACCGACTGCGGTGTGAAGGCGACCATGGGACTTGCTTGGAATAACCAACAAGGCCCAATGGCACTTCCACTTCCGACTGACGAGATTCAAATACCTGTAGTTCCCGAAAATTCACGCGGCTTTCGGAAGATAGACATGGTGCAGACCCTGGCCCGTGGGAATCTCGA
>JBDLIZ010000766.1:0-2683 GCA_039714615.1 Pseudomonadota bacterium
CCAAAATAACTTCCCCAACTGGCTTGCCTCATCGCCCGTCTTCGGCGTTGCGACAATAGTTACATAGCCAGGCTATGCGCCTATTGCCGCGCCTTGAATACGAACAATCATGCGGCGCCAGTTAGGTAACTTATTTCGTTCGCATTCCTAACGCTCTACAACCGCAAACAATCTTCGAAGCTTGGCCAGATCATCTGTAGTATCGACACCCGGACCGGGTGTAACAAGTGCCTCGGCAACATGAATGCGGTCACCATTGAAAATTACCCGCAACTGTTCCAAGCGTTCCATTTTTTCGAGACGGCAGCGCGGCAGCCGAGTATAAATGTTCAGATAGTCTAACCGGTAGGCATAAAGGCCAATATGCCGGTAAGCCATTTGCGGGCTTGGTTTCTCCGAAGCATTAGGATCGCTACGAACAGCCGGAATGGGCGCCCGGCTGAAATATAAGGCGAATTCATTTTTATCCCTGACCACCTTGACCACGTTGGGATCGGTAAATTCTTCCATACTGTCGATTGGCACACACAAGGTCGATAGCCTGGCTTCGTCATAACGATCCAGATTCTCTGCTACTTGACGTATGATACGCGGGGGAATTAGCGGTTCATCGCCCTGCAGATTGACCACGATGCTGTGCCCGTCCCATTGCAATTGTCGACCCACCTCCGCGACCCTGTCACTGCCCGAAAGATGACTCTCCGAGGTCATGCACACCTGGGCCCCGAATCCCTCGGCCACTGATTTAATGCGCTCGTCGTCCGTAGCGATCACCACCTGCTGCGCCCCGCTCGTTGTGGCGCGATGATACACATGCTCTAACATGGGCTTTCCGGCGATCTCCAATAACGGTTTGCCCGGCAGCCTGCTGGAGGCGAAACGCGCTGGAATGACAACCTTGAATTTCACCGATGACGAGATCCTTATGGGAGCATAATGATCGGTCCCACCTTTATTTGAGTTTTTCGTATTCCTCTTGGGTCAGCTTCCGGGCCTCTTCCTCCAGCATCACCGGAATACCATCTCGGATCGGATAGACCAAGCGCGCCGACTTTGAAATCAGCTCATGGTGCCTTTTATCATAGATCAGCGGCCCTTTAGTCACCGGACATACGAGAATATCCAGCAATTTTCTATTCATGTTGTTCCAACCTGGTTGTGGCAATATTAGAGTAACGAATTCTATACCTGTGAAGGATTGACTACCACAGGTCTTCTGACCCTATCCTTCGTTTCAGTCTGACGATCAACTGATCCGCGAAATCCTGATCGGGCCGGGCGGTTACGGGCAGGTACCAGTAGTTCGCTCTGGCGAACCCCTTGCATTTAACCGCATCCTTTTCAGTCATGAGCACCGATTCTTCTCCCGCGAACTGCAAATCCGCGGGAGTATAGCGATAATGATCGGCAAAGGCGTGCGCGACGATGTTCAGCCCCCGGTCTCTGAGCATATTGAAATAACGCTCGGGATTGCCAATGCCTGCGATGGCGTGCACGGACTCGCCTCGGAAATCCTCCAGATCTCGCACCAGCCCAGGATGCATCAGATTCACTGCCCGGTGGATGCTGATTTCCATGGCATATTCATTGTCCGTTTGACGATGACCCGGTGAGGCCTTGCCGTTGACGATCACGAAATCCACCTCCCTCAATCTAGCCGGCGGTTCGCGTAACGGCCCGGCCGGCAGGCAATAGCCATTTCCAACCCGGCGCTCCCCATCCAACACCGCGATCTCGATATCACGCGAAAGGGCATAATGTTGCAATCCGTCATCGGATATCAACACATCGCAGGGATATCTACTGAGCAGAGAACGTGCCGCCTTCACTCGCCGGGGCGCAACCGCTACCGGACAGGCGCAGTGACTGGCGATCAATACCGGCTCGTCGCCGACCATTGCCGGATCGCTGCGGGCAGTGACGAACTGTGGCCAGGATTCAGACCTACCGCCGTATCCCCGGCTGACAATCCCCGGAGTGAATCCTTGTTTCTTTAAAAATCTTGCCAGCCAGATCACCAGCGGTGTTTTTCCCGTACCACCGACAGTGATATTGCCGACCACGATGACCGGTACGGGCAAGGGGGTATGGCGACGATTCCAAAATCGATAGTAGGTCCTGCGCAGCCGAACCACGGCCGCGAACAACCATGCTATCGGCAGTAGCAGAATTGAGACGATATTCTTTTCATACCAGAGATCCTCGATATCCAAAGCGATCTGGCTTAGAAGGGTGAGCGGGGATCTTGCTTGGTGCCACCCTCAGAAGCTGTTTTAAAATCCCTCAGCTGGCGCGATACGGCGTTATAAATCGGCTCAAAATGCTCATTTACTACGTGTAAACTGCGCTTTTTCATCGATTTATGCCTTGTCTCGCACTCACCTGAGAAATTTTAAAACAGCTTCTCAGAGACGGGGTTGGCGCTGGAGGGACCAACGGCTTCCGGATCCCGCAATTGCAGACGATAGAGCATGGCGTAGATACCCTCCTGCGCGATCAATTCGGCATGATTTCCGCTCTCGGTAATCTGCCCATCGTTCATTACCAGAATACGGTCGGCGGTCTCTACCGTAGAGAGCCGATGGGCGATTACCAGGGTGGTGCGATTTTCAACCAATCGCTCCAATGCATCCTGAATCCCCCGCTCCGCCTCGGTATCCAGGGACGATGTCGCCTCATCCAA
>JBDLIZ010000767.1:0-2682 GCA_039714615.1 Pseudomonadota bacterium
ATTAATGCGGTTGAAGAAGCGAGACAGGGAACGGCTCTATTTCTAGGGGCGTGTCGGGCTTTTGAAGCGATGATTTCAGCTCTTACTGTCGCACGGCCCACAGCCAGGCTGGTACTACGTCAATCACTCCGGCGTCAGTCTCAATCGGTTCTTCAGTATCAAGCTTCACTATCGTTCCGTGCTTTATTCCGGTTTCCTGCATGGCGCCGGTCAGAGCCCTGACTTCACGTTCACGCGTACGGATGTCACGCAGTTCCAGCGACACCTGATAAAATGCCTGTGCACCACTCTGATCGGTGGTCATGAAATCCACCTCCAAACCATCCTCGGTGCGGTAGTACTCGATATCCAGCCCTTTCCGTCTCAATTCCATGAAGACAAAATTTTCCAGCAATCGGCCCCAGTCAGATTGGGGCTGGTGCAGGAAGGCATTCGCCAGTCCAGTGTCGATGACATAAATCTTGCGAGGATTGACTCGTTTCGCCCTTTCCGAGCGTGAATGAATCGAGACGGGATATTTCAGGTAGGCGTCCTTCAGGTATTCGAAATAGTCATACAGCGTATTTTTGCCACAAGCCAAGCCTTGTGACTTCAAGTCATTATGGAACTTGTTGATACTGAATAAGGTGGCGGGGGCCGCAAGCAGGTTACGAATGAGCGCGCGCAGCGGTAGAATGTTGCTTACCTGGTAGCGTTCGACGATATCACGCAGGATCACGACATCGACATACTCCTGCAAGATGCGGATCCGGTGGTTATCCGCGACCGACTGGACTTCCGGAAAACCTCCATTGAGCAGATAGCGGCACAGACGATTCTCTAACAGGGCACGCTTTTTCGCCCCCGGGCGTGATGCAGGAATATCCCCCACCCCCTCATGGGCCAGCGCCTCCCGGAAGCTAAAGGGAAACATCTCGGTACTGAGGGAACGCCCGCGTAGCGCGGTGGCAATCTCCCGGCTCAGCAGCTTTGCCGATGACCCCGTGACCGCAATCTGTACCCGCTCGGTGTCGACCACACGCCGCAGCCAAACTTCCCAACCGGAAATATTCTGAACTTCGTCAAAGAAGAAATAGCAGGTTCGATCACGATGGTCGGGGAACAGGCGATAGTACGTCTCAATGATTCGGCCAAGCTCCACCGCAATCATGGGCAGCAAACGCTCATCGTCGAAATTGAGATAGAGCATCGCCTCCTTGGGTACTCCCTGTTCCAGATAGTGCTGCATGGTCTGAAACAGGAACCAGTTTTTGCCCGTCCTGCGCATGCCTATGACCGCATCGATTTTTCCGGACAGCGTGGGTAACTCCACTTCACGATGGGTCGGCGCCGGCAGCGGACGCTCGTGGAAGTCGACAATCAGTTGTTCAAACAGGGGATAAATTCCTGAATCTTATCTTCTAGATAAGGATAAATCAAATGATATTTGACTTTCATGGGAAGTTCTTATGGCACCGGTCGCGGGCGAAGGTGTGCCTTCCCAAGCAGGTGACGGCCTTGAGCACGCGAACAAAGCTTAAAAATCCAGCGGACTCTTTGTTTCCTTGAGGGTACGACTCTGTACCGTGTGTGTATAAATCATCGTTGTTCTTGCGTCGCTGTGGCCGAGCAATTCCTGAATCGTGCGAATATCGTAGTTGGCCTGCAGCAGATGGCTGGCAAAACTGTGGCGAAACGTATGCGCGGAAGCGCGTTTCGGAATCCGAGCGCTTGTGACGGCTTTCTTGATTGCCTTTTGCACATGGCTATCATGCGAATGGTAACGGCGATACGTTTGGGTATCGGCAACAAGTGTTAAGGTCTTGGCTGGAAAAAACCACTGCCACGGCACCTCTTTGGCCGCGCTTTTATGCTTTTCCGCTAACGAACTTGGCAAAAATACGCCCGCGTAGCCAGCGGTCAGATCCTCCTGGTGGATTCGCAACACCGTCTCAAGTTGGCCTTTTAATTCCGGTATCAGTACCTCCGGCAGCGGTACGGTACGATCCTTCTTTCCTTTCCCGTCATGCACGGTAACAACCTTCATCTGGAAGTTTAAATCCTGTACTCTCAGCTTCAAGCACTCCGATAAGCGTAACCCGCACCCATAAAGCAACTTACCAACTAGATCATCGGGAGGAGAGAGATGGCTTAAAACCTGGTCAACCTCTTCTCGCGCCAATACAAGCGGGATAGAGGGCTTCTTTTTTGCCCTGACCACGCCTTCAATTCTCTCAAACGCCTTTTCCAAGACATGCCTGAAGAGGAACAACAAAGCGTTGAACGCCTGGTTCTGGCTGGACGCGGATACTTTTTTCTCGACCGCCAGAAAACTCAAAAAATCTCTGACATCATTCATACCAAGCAAAGATGGATCTTTGCTTTTGACAAAGGATTGTAACTTTTGCGTCCAGGCACGATAAGCCTTCAGCGTCTTCGGGGAATAATGCCTCACCTTGACTGCAGATTCGAGTTTATCAAAGACCCATTCCCAGCTTGCTCCCGTCTGCCGAACGCCAGTGTCTTCTCTAGTGTTCGATTTTTCTGACACCCGTAAAGCGGATGCACAGTCATCTCGAGCCTTCTCTCGGCGGTATTCCAGATCCGATTCGCTTGTCGCACTATGGGTCATCGGGATTCGGGACGTATTCGCAACAGGCGAGCGAAGAGCTGCCCGGCTCGGCGAAGAAGGAACATCAGAAG
>JBDLIZ010000768.1:0-2677 GCA_039714615.1 Pseudomonadota bacterium
GCCGCGCCTTGAATACAAACAATCATTCGGCGCCAGTTGGGGAACTTATTTCGTGCGCATTCCTTAGTGTTGCAACCGCGATAGATCTGCGGTGCGTAAAAACAACTGGCTAAGCTGATGCAGCAAGGCAATGCGATTTGACCTCAACAGCTCATCATCGACCATTACCATGACCTCATCAAAGAACTGATCCACCGGCTCACGCAACCCGGCTAGTTTCAACAATCCCGGTTCATATTTCCCTTGGTCAAACAGCGGCACGACGTCAGTAGTCATTGCAGCCAGTCGTTGGTGGAGTATCTTCTCCGCCGGCTCCAGCAACAACCGTTCCTCCACCACTGAGGATATCTGGCCATCGGCCTTTCTAAGGATGTTGCGAATACGTTTGTTGGTCAGAGACAGGCTCGTCGCTTCGGGTAAGTTGCGAAATTTCACTACCGCGCGAATACGCCGATCAAAATCCATAGGCCGCCTCGGTCGACCGACCAGTACGGCCTCGAATACATCCGCGCTAACACCGCTATCCAGGTAATATGACCTTAGCCGATCCATAGTAAAATCGAACACCTGAGATTCAATCTTGTGAGCCGCCAATTCCGCTGGAAAACCATCGGCAACCTTGCTCAAGAGGCTATTGAGATCCAGCTCCAGCTCCCCCTCGATAATGATACGCAGCGCCCCCAAGGCCGCACGTCGCAGACCAAAGGGATCTTTCATGCCGGTCGGCCGCAGCCCGATAGCAAAAATACCCACCAGGGTATCCAGCCGGTCGGCAAGCGCCAGACATTTACCGACGCCGGTTTGCGGTAGTTCACTACCGGCCTGGCGAGGCATATATTGCTCGTCCAGGGCCACCGCCACCTCGGCGGTTTCTCCGTCATTACGCGCATAATACCGACCCATGGTGCCCTGCAGTTTGGGAAACTCATTGACCATATCGGTCAACAAATCACACTTGGAAAGTTCAGCGGCCCGCTGCGCCTGTTGCACATCTACACCGATCAGCTGGGCCACCGTCTGGGTGAGACCCACCAGACGCTGTGATTTATCAAACAGGGTACCGAGTTTATGCTGGAAGACCATCTCCTTGAGAGACTCCCGCCGGCTGGCGAGAGTGGTTTTACAATCTTGGCGCCAGAAGAATTCTGCATCTCGAAATCGGGGTCGAATGACGCGCTCATTTCCCTCGCGTACCTTTTCCGGCGCACGGCTCTCTATGTTACTGATGGCGATAAAATAGGGCAGAAGAGTCCCTCTATCGTCCACAACCGGAAAGTATTTCTGGTTGTCTTGCATGGTAGAGATCAGAACCTCTGGCGGTATCTTCAGGAAATCCTCGTCAAAGCCCCCGGAGATGGCCCATGGCCATTCCACCAATGAAGTCACTTCATCAAGCAATGCATCATCGAACAAGACCTGGCCTCCAAGCTGCCCCGCCAAGTCTTGCACCTGCAGCTTGATCCTATCACGTCGCAACTCGAAATCTACCAGCACCTTACCTTGCTTCTTCAACACCTCACAGTAGTGTGCGGGTGTTGCGATCTCTAGAGGACCTGGATAATGAAACCGATGTCCACGACTTTCGCGCCCTGCTCGAATTCCTAGAATGGCAGTCTCTATCAGCTGATCACCAAACAATAAAACGACCCAGTGCACCGGGCGCACGAATTCGGTAGCACCGCTGCCCCAGCGCATACGCCTGGGAATCGGCAACCTCGCCAAGGCCTGTTCGACCAGTTCGGGCACCAGCTCCATCGTGGACCTGCCGGGCTTGGTCACGCGATGTACCAGCCAGACCTCGGCGGGGGTCTGCAGCTGTTGTAACGCCGCGACTTCTACCCCACAGGAACGGGCAAACCCCTGCGCCGCGCGCGTAGGATTGCCCTGTGGATCGAAGGCCGCCTTCAAAGCCGGGCCCTTTCTTTCTACCAGCCGGTCTTGCTGCTTATGCGCCAGGGCGTTGATCCTGACTGCCAGCCGCCGTGGGGTGGCGTAACATGCATGGGATTGGCTGATCAAACCATGCGCTTCCAAGCCCTTGATCAATTCTTCGGCGAAGGCCTGGGACAAATCCTTGAGGGCCTTCGGCGGCATCTCTTCCGTGCCGATCTCCACCAACAGATCTGCAACATGTTCAGCCATGGCTCACCCCGCTCATCTCCTGTGCCATCGGAAAGCCCAATGCCTCGCGTGCTTGATAATAGGACTCAGCCACGGCTCGTGCCAGGGACCGCACCTTGAGGATATAACGTTGGCGCTCGGTGACCGACAGGGCATGACGCGCATCGAGGAGATTGAAGGCATGTGAGGCCTTGAGCAGCTGCTCATAGGCCGGCAGGGACAAACCGCTACTAATCAAGCATTGGCTTTCTTGCTCGCAGGTATCGAACCATGCGAACAGAGACTTGATATTGGCCTTTTCGAAATTATAAATGGACTGTTCCACTTCGTTTTGATGGAACACATCGCCATAGCTCACGGCACCTTGCGGGCCTCGTGTCCAAACCAGATCGTAGACACTTTCCACCCCCTGTAGATACATGGCGATACGTTCCAGACCGTAGGTAATCTCACCGGTCACGGGGCGACATTCCAATCCCCCGATCTGCTGAAAATAGGTGAACTGAGTAACTTCCATACCATTCAACCAGACCTCCCAACCCAAACCCCAGGCTCC
>JBDLIZ010000769.1:0-2658 GCA_039714615.1 Pseudomonadota bacterium
GCTGCGTACAACCGCTGGATGAACGAACAGCTCTTTGCCGTCTGTGCCGAGATACCTGATGCCGAGCGCAAACGCGACATGGGTGCATTCTTTAGCTCCATTCATGGCACCCTCAACCACCTGTTGCTCAGTGACCGGCTCTGGATGGGGCGTCTCACCGGGGAACCTTTCACTATCACCTCGCTGGCGCAGGAGCTCTACGCCGACTTTGACGACCTGCGCCGCGAGCGCGAGCATGAAGATCAGCGTATCTTGCAGTGGGTGGCGAAACTGACCGAGGCGGATCTCGATTCAGTCATCAGCTACATCTCAGTCGTGGACAAACAGCAGCGCCGCTTCCGTGTCGAGGACGTACTGCTCCACCTTTTCCACCACCAGACCCACCACCGCGGCCAGATCACCACCCTGATCAGCCAACTCGGCCACGACTTCGGTGAGACCGACCTCGCCTTCATGCCAGGGATGCCAGCGGAATCAGATATGCAGAAACCCACCCCATCCAAGAAGTAAATGCCGTTACCGATATCCCCTTCCGGGGCAACCCCACCGTCATCTGTCTGCCCGACCAAGCGATCCGCCAGTACGCAGCCGCATCTGAAGCCACTTTCAGCATAAGGCGGAAACATCAGGAGGCGCCCGCCAAGGTCCGCTAGGGACCGAACGCAGATGGGCGCGGTGCACCACTCGGAAATTTCACCGATTACATCCGCTATAAGACCCGTAGCAGCCATTCATGCCACACTCTCAGAAGGCGGGTTTGCCACCGAAGCAAACCTTTCGCCAAATGAGCTTGACAGACAGGACAATGCTGGATGCGGACCTTCGAGAAACGGCGGCGGTCAGCGAGCGCAGCAACCTTCCCGAACGGACTTTTCTGAGCCGCCGTCGCGCCTTCCGTGGCCGGGTGTGGGCTTACTCAATTCGACGTATTCTTCCCCACGATGCCCACGGAAGGGATCGGGCCCGTGGATTAATTGCAGTCTTTGTTACTGCAGATCCGGGTTGCCCTTCGCGAAATCACCATACACGTCAGCGGCTTCGCCACCACTACTGTGCACGATGACACCGGTCGGGCTGAACAGGTCCGGGTTGCCCACCTCGAATCCGTGATAGATATTTACATCGCTACCGATCGCCGGCTGTAATGCGGTTACGCCCCTATCCTTCAGCGAATGCGGGTATAGATCCGGGTTGTCATCCGCAAATCCACCGTAGATGGTGTCTGCACCCACGCCGGTAGCGAAGATTAACGCTGCCAATGTCACAATCGTGCGTTTCATCTGGTAGTTCCTCCTAGGTTTTGGCCATCTGCAGCATCCTTGCTGCTTAAGTCGGAAGACCCTTGGTCGACTAAAATTCAGTCGTCCGCAGTGCCAATGACTTTGCCTCCTTTCGATAAGAAGCCTAGCGGCGAGAAGCCCGGAAATCTGTTGAATACTGGACTGCGCGCTTGTTGAATATTCAACAAATGGTGTTCCGATCTGGCACAAAATATTGATGTCGCGGACGGTGCTGGTATATTCCGCGAGACCGGCGGGTGTTTCCCGAAGGCGGGACCTGTTACGGGTCACCAGGCCGGCGGGAGCTTTTTATGGATAAGAATGCGCCTGCCTTTGACCGATATATAGCCACCAATCCTAAGGTCCTTGAAGATCCGGCTGACCATGGCGCGGGAAGCGCCCACGCGATTAGCGATTTCCTGCTGGGAGAGATTCTCCACTACGTCAGTGACGCCGCGGTGCTCGGCAGACCTTAGCAGCAGACGTACAACCCGCTCGTAAATATCCAGTAGGGCGAGGTCGCTCACGTTGTCGGTAAGCCTGCACACCCGATCCGCCAGCGATCGAATCAGATTGAGGGTAATGCCCGGATATTGGGCCAGGCAATCGAGGAAAGCCTGCTTGTGAAGTACCCAAAGAGCGGAGTCTTCCAGTGTCATGGCCGAGGCGGTGCGTGGCGAGTCGCTCAGCAGGGCAAGCTCCCCAAAGTGTTCTCCGGGGCCTTGTTCATTGAGCACAATCTCGTGGCCGTCATCGTCGGCAATAAAAATCTTGATGCGGCCGCTGGCGATGACAAACAAGGCGCTGGTGTCATCGCCCTTGTCGACAATAACTGTTTGTTTCCGGTAGGTTCGGTACTGGGCATGCTTTGCGATAGTGATCAGGGCCGCATTCGGCAGGCCGGAAAACAGCGGCACCTCGCTGAGAAAATCCTGGTTTGTTTCCATGGCTACTAGAGTAGCAGCCTATCGTCGATATGAACGATCCGCCTTGGGTGCGAGTATCGGTCCGATCAACTGCCCGCGGCTATCTCAAGAGTCAACTTCCAAACTGGAATCGAATGGTTCCCTTCGCGGCTTTTTCGACGTAAGCCTCTGAAGGTGGAACGCCCGCCTACAGGGGTGGTCCGGACCTTCTTGCCGTGATTTCTCCAAGTTCGCCTCGCGGAGCGTTGAGAACAAACTGTTTTTCTTCAATCAGTTGGAGAACCAGCACATGTTTACACTCGACACAGATCAAACGGCAGCCGCTTGAAAAAGGTGACGAAAAAGGTGACAGATTTATTTTTCAACCCGTTAACTGGCCCCGTGTGGCTGCAGAACGAAGCAACTTCCATTCCCATTCTGGAATCGCCGACATGACGTACGCGGCGTAAACC
>JBDLIZ010000770.1:0-2613 GCA_039714615.1 Pseudomonadota bacterium
AAACGGTACCATTATGCGGGTGCCGTCATGCGCTGGGCGAGGTCTGGAGGATATTGCATACAGTGGTTGTATGAAAATTGCCTGATACTTTCTGTACGGCGACTATCGGCCAGAAACCAGACCTTCCCCTTACATAGAAAACCCCGCGAGTGCAGGGTTCTATAGGGAGACTATCAGCCAACTCCTGCCATTCGCAGAACGGCCATCGAATGGCATATTTTTCTCAGAATCGGTCGTTCAGTAATGATTGACTTCATGGTCAGCACAAGGTCATCAGCGATTAGTGGTTCATTTGTATAATCCGAAATTTACTGGATGGCTTCAAAACCTTGTTTAATGCTTCCTCGAACCGGGCGAGAAAGGAACGTTTTCGTTAATAAATCAAGTGACAACTGTTCGCTACGATTCCAGGGTAATAGAGAAACGCAGCGTGCCATTGTGCAATATCCGAATACTACCTGTGCCCACGTACCGATAACAGGAACCCAATAGATCCATTGCAGAGGCTCCAACCACGCCACGAGAAGAAGCATTAGATACCAAAACCGCACTTGTATCGGGAAAGCAGTGATGTTGCGTTCTCTAAACACAAAGTGAATCAGTTGAATAATCGTT
Organism: Pseudomonadota bacterium; assembly: GCA_039714615.1. Classification (GTDB taxonomy): domain Bacteria; phylum Pseudomonadota; class Gammaproteobacteria; order JAAEPA01; family JAAEPA01; genus JAAEPA01. The sequence goes on from JBDLIZ010000770.1 coordinate 616, forward strand.
AGACCGATTGCAAGTGCAAATCCTATTTGGTTTCCCGATACGCCAAATGTAAGCAATCCCGCTGTAACCAGCCAATACCACCAACCGACATCTTTATACTCGATCATTAACATATTAATACCATCCTTTTAGGGATATACATGTCTCTGTACCAACAGGTCGACGCGCGGCGTGACATTTGCCAGGTGTCGCGCCGCGCATGATAACCTGCGCCTAGTAGACTATCAGAGTCGGTTTCAGCAGCACGGCGTTCGCAATGTTATAGAAGTTGGGCGAGGTCGCCATCACCGCGTCGTGGATCTCGGCGAACTGCTCCTCGGTACCGTCACCCTTGATATGGACAATGTAGCTCAGGCTCTCGTAGCCCGGCGGAACATTAGGATCAATCCCCAGGAAACCCCGGAGGTCGATCTCGCCTTCGGTCTCGATTTCCAGTTGCTCAAGGGTAATCCCCCGGATCGCGCACTGCGCCACATACCCTACCGTCATGCAGGCGTTAAGCGCCGCAATCAGATGTTCCTGGGGGTTAGCATAGGCGTTGCTGCCACCCAGTTCACAGGGTTCGTCGATGTCAAACGAAAACCGGCGGGGTACTTCTTCGCCACCTATCCCAAAGCCAGAAACTTCGGAGCGGCTCCGGGTCTGTCCCTGCCAGGACGTGGTAACACGCCAGTTGGTCTTACCCTTTGATGCGTCTTGTTCCACACGGGTGAGCAGGGCCATGAGGTCGTCGACGTTGATGCCGTTGACGATATTGGGTTTGATGATCTCTGCTTGGGTATTCATGGTACGTCTCCTTTGCTTGGGTGATTGCCAAGGTCCGCGAAAGACCTAGTGCAAAGTGGCGAGCGCCGCCTGGATGCGCTGACCCTGGTTTTCGGTGATCATGCTCGACAGCACTTTCGTGAACGTCGGGTGTGCGGCACCAGAGTGGATGTATTGCCATCGGTAGGCATTGAGGAATCCGAGCTCAATCGCCCCAACCTCAAATTCGTCCACCTCACGACCACAGTTCACGGCGAAATAGCCTGCGTCAGCTGCTGCCTGGGCCTGGAGGATGCCATCCACCGCGCCGACCAGTTCGATGAATTCATCGACCGCCTGGTCGCGTTCATCAGTCGTCAGCCCGGTGTCATGCCGCTTCCACTCCAACTCGTCGAGAATCGCGTGCTGGCTCTCCTCCTTCCAGTGATAGAGAAACACGTCCTTGAACAGCTCGGATAGCTCGCCATCGGGCTCAATGCTTTGACGGTAATGCAGCTGGGTGAACAGTTCGATGTCCAACGTCAACGCCAGTACTGCCCATGTGCTTTTTCCTAGCACCACACCAGCAACCGCGTCACTGTCCACATCGAAGCGGTAGCCGTCGGGCAGGGTCTCGCCAATCATATCGTTGATACGGCGAAACAGCGCCTGGTGCTTCAGTTCCTCGTCGCTGAACCGCACCAGCGCCTCCAGCGCAACCTGGTCGCCGAGCCAGTGTTCCCGACTGACCTCCAGCACCTTGGCATTGATAAACCGCTCGACCAGACCGAACACATTGGCGTAGGTGCGCCCCTGGATCTGACTGACGAAACGTTTTTCGTCCTCGGAAAGAGTGGTGAATACCGGGATCAGTGACAACCCATCGGGCAAATACTTGTCGGACCTGTCAAAGCTGCGTCCCCGGACCACATCGTCATCGATATCCCAGCGCACTCTCTTGGAAACGCTTATGCACCGGGCATATCGATCAGTGTCGGAACTCTTGTTTATCGCATTCATTGTCAATCTCCTCATCTGTCGTCTAGAGTGGTGTGTCTGGCGTCCTCGCACCTGCCGGATCACACTTACATTCTTACGTTAGAGGCATTTCTGATCTATGATTGACCCGCCGGGAGACATGACTGAGACGCCGGATTAGGCGGGGAGCAGAGAATCGACGCATTATCTGATGTCTTGAGAGTCGCGCATCTGACTGGTGGCGTGTTTTTACACGCCGAGTTCTTTGCGCCGTGG
>JBDLIZ010000771.1:0-2608 GCA_039714615.1 Pseudomonadota bacterium
TCAATATGTAGTCGTTGCCCAACCCCGTTCAAGTGCTTTTCATCAATTAGAACCTTTCACCATACACTTGCACTAGAAATATTCGTCCCTGGCCCCTTTTACCGCCTTTTACCGCCTTTTACCGCTTTTACCATCACCTGTGCTCGGATTAAGTAGCGAACGCCTATAATGACTGCAAAATATCCGCCAGGACAACTAGATCTTCTAACATTGGCTGTATATCTTTTGCCGGTATATATCTTCTGAAACCATATCGAAAAGTCACACGAACAAATCCATTGCTATAAATTAGGTCTTCTACTTCTTTGCCCCAATGTCTTTTGAATTTCTCCACGAACTCAAACAGTCTTCGTGAAGAAGACAACTTATCGAGCAAATCAGAAGAAGCAAAGCGTGTTTTGAAGAGATCGTTTGCAGCTTTATTCTTGAAATCAAATGCCTCCATGCCCTCGTTTGAATGACTCCTAAAGGATTCAGAATTGCTAAGATGCACTTTGATTCGATCATGCAACTCTATCTCGATTAATGCTAAGTCGTCTGGGGCAATTCGAACGTTATTTGAGTTGATTTTCCCTTTTATCTCCCCTACATATTCTCCAGATGTCGGTGCTACGAACTCTAATCCCAGTTCTTTAGCTACCCCCGGAAAACTCTTTTTAGCGTCACGCAAACCAATCTCAAATGGGTCATAAAACCTAAAGCCAAACCAATATAAGGCGACAACTGCTACGGCTATCACCACCCATATTGCAATTGACGTGACAATATTCATGGCGCGACTATTACCTTGGTTTGACTTGGCGCAACCTGAGTACCTGCGGGCATATTTGCGCTCATTCCATTGTGGCCGGCCATCGATGTGTGCCGTATACAGTCCTGTCCTTCTATTTTGACCTTGGTGGTACCCATCTTAAAGGTGAGTTTTCCCATGTTCATTCCAGACATCACTCCCTTGTTTACGCCTGCTTCATCACCCATGGTTCTGGATAACTCCGACTTTTTGGTCACTACTGGTTTTTTTGCGAATTTCACCTTCTTCGCCGTTTTTTTTGCCTGATTAACCATCCCGGTATTGGGATAGGGTACCGGGACCGGTGGCGCGGGTGGCGCAGGTGTCAAGCAGGTATCAGGCACGGCGAAACAGTTACCACCAGCAGTCGTGGATGCGGGGAATATAGCGACCATGATTTTTCCTCTAAGAAATCAACCCAGATTGATACGTTCGCCGTCGATATCGACACTCTTATCGGTTTTCAGCTTAGCACGCTCTGCCTTCAATCTGAAGGCACCTGCAACCAGGGTGCGCATACGCCCCGCTTTGGTTTGGCTTAGCTCTTCAACCATTGTAAAACTGGTTCGGGCTTTCTGAACCAGAGTATCCACGAGTGTTTCGACCCTGCCCCAATTTAATTTCGCGCGTGAAACCCTGGACATCAGCGTTTTTCCAATATAGTCGACTTCAGCCAGTTCAAATCTGTTTTTCGCCGATTTGATATTAACATTTTCGCTCTGCAATTCAGTCTTGAATTTCCCGAGTATTAATCTCGAACTCTGTATGCTCTTGGCACTCTTCGCGTTCATTTCGACAGAGCAACTCTCGAGACGTATCCGGCCTCCGGCACTGAAGCTGATATCGCCTAGAGGCGCTGCAACATCCAGGCTTCCGGATTCCATGATAACGCGTGACCTGTCGTTTTTCGGATCATACTCAAAAATCAACTCTCCCCGTTTATTATAAACCGCAAATACTTGACGATCCTTTTTGTTGATAATCTTGGACTTAGCCTTCTCACTCATGCTCATCGCCTCGCCGTTCACCGCAGCCTTTTTTGCCTTTTCCAGAATCATCGTAATGTAAACAGTATCTTCGCCGCCGCTCACACAGAGGACACGGTCACCGGCTACCGGCTCATCAACGAGACCGGCGGCCTTGGTAGCCAACACTTCCAGGCTCCTGGACTGGAAAACCACTCGGAGCATGCAATAAGGCGCACCGTCCTGAACGGATGTAATGGTCCCAGCACCGACATAATCCTGTGGTAACGTGTTTTGTATTATCGGTCTTATATTTTCCATAGCATGTTCCTATTCAACGGGCCTTGGTCGTGGTGGAACCCAGGTCTCTGCTTTTGCCAAATCGTTATTGGTTTTCCCTATCAGTTTTGTATTGGCGCCCGCCCAGTTCACGCCAGCGGTTTCTGCCATGTGACAGTTTGCTTGGGTAAGATTAGCGCCTGATAAATTGGCTCTGGTAAACCTTCCGCGTGACAAATCACCATAGACCAGGCTGGCATTCTTAAATATTGCATCCTCGCAGTTGGCTTCACAAAATTCCGCCCTGTCCAGCCTGGCACCAACAAACAATGCCCCTTTCACTATCGCCTGAGCGAAACAAGCACATCGCAGATCGGCGTTTTGCAATGTTGCTCGATCAAGGTTTGCGCCGGTAAAATCGGCTGTATTACAAATGGCATTCTGTAATGATGAGCCTGAGAGGTTGGTATCTTTCAGAGTAGCCTGAAATAGATTGGCTTTGTCCAGACAAGCCAGGCTTAGATCTACAGTGCTCATATCAGCATCTGAGAAGTCACAACCGCTTAGATCCATG
>JBDLIZ010000772.1:0-2600 GCA_039714615.1 Pseudomonadota bacterium
TCTGTCTATTTGCCGTATGAAGCCTGATAGATTGTATATAAATCGATTATTCCAACTGTCTTTTCGATGTACCATGCCCTTGTATTCCACTTGAATCAGTGACCAGCTCCAACTTCATGTTTTTTTCGTATAGGCTGGTTATGGCTGGTATCACTCAGCAGGATGACCTCGATCTCCTCGATGATCTCTTCCTGACGAAGGACATTGCATCGGTGCAGCAGATCCGCTGATTTATCTTCCAGGTGCCGCACGGCGCCTTCGAGGTGCTGAACACGATGCTGGTTTTCTGCCATCAATGACATGTACAGGATCTGATGCAGGGCGGCGAACAGGTAGTGGTCGATCAACTCAGCCAGGAATGCCTCCGGCCGCAGGTTGAGTAGCGGTGGATGGGCAAAAAGCGGTGCTGTCTTTCTGGATTGCTCGAAGGGCGGCAATACTCGTGTCGTGACGATCTCATCCTTGACTGGCTCGTGATAAAACACACTAAGTGTCATCGTGCCGTCTTGAGTCTGCACTCCTACCAGGTGATCGATGATCTGAATCAGTGTCTTTTCGACCTCTTCAGCCACGTTGGCGCCGTCTATGAATGCGACGACACGTGGATCCTTTTCTAAACGGTCACACAGTTTACTTCCTGTCGCGATCAACCGGGGCGTATTGATGCCGTTGTTGTGCATGTGTGATTCTGTTTGTTTCAGCAGGGTTTCATTGAACTCACCGCAAAAGCCGCGCTCCGAGCCAAGCAGCAGATAGACCTGCATTAATTTGTCCGATTGTGGAAGCGTTTCGGGGTAGAATCCAAGAAAATCACCGGCCACCGCTTCGATATGGGCAACCACTGAGCGTTGGGCATCAAGGAAACGCACCAGTTTGCGTGTCTCCATATATGCCAGGGTCTTCATGGAGTTCATGATGTCGCGGGTCTCGTCCAGGATATGCCGATGCCGCTCCAGTTCTCGACGTCGGGTCATGACTGCCGCGCCTGGCTTAACCAGCCGGTTACAGCTTCAATCCATTGCTCTCGGGAACTGTTCAGGGTCAGGCCCGTCTGCTTGACGCGGCCTTCAAGCACTGCCAGTTGGGACGGGATATTCTCTGGTTCGGTGCCGTCGAACAGGCCATCGTTGAATGCCACCAGCCAGGCCATCTGGAATTCACTGGACAGGGGGGACAAACGATCTTGCTTGAGGATCTGGCGCAGTAGACGACCACGTCGAATGGACGCTTCCATAGAGGCTTCGAGGCGTGCGCCAAAGCGTGTAAACACCTCCAGTTCCATGAACTGGAGGTAATCGAGTTTCATGCGACCCGCTTCCTCTTTGATGCGGGGATGCTGGGCATTGCCGCCGATACGGGACACCGATTTGGCGATGTCGATGGCGGGACGAAAGCCAGCGGTGAAGAGGTCTCGATCCAGATAGAGTTGCCCATCCGTGATAGAGATGAGATTAGTGGGAATATAGGCGGCTATCTCCCCCTGCTTGGTCTCAACGATGGGCAGGGCCGTCATGCTGCCACCGCCATGGGAGGTGTTAAGACAGGTGCTGCGCTCCAACAGGCGGGCATGGACAGAAAAGATATCGCCTGGATAGGCCTCCCTTCCGGGCGGGCGGCGTAAAAGCAGGGAGAGTTCTCGGTAGGTCTTCGCATGGGTGGTGAGGTCATCGTATACAACCAGCGTGTCACATCCTTGCTGCATCCAGAATTCAGCAATGGCGCAGCCGGCAAAGGGTGCAAGATGCTGAAGTCCGGGTAAGGCGCTGGCCTCGGCGACAATAATGGTGGTGTACTCCAGGGCGCCGTAGCTGCGCAATGTTTTTATGGTATTAACAACGGTGGAACGTTTCTGCCCAATTAGCACATACACACAGTATACATTCTTGCCGCGCTGGTTCATTACCGTGTCGAGGGCCACCGAACTTCTGCCCAGCCCTTCATCACCGATCAGGAGTTGACGTTGCCCCTTGCCAATAGGGATGAGGGTGTCGATAACCTTTATGCCGGTATAGAGTGGTTCATGGACAAAATCACGTGCCACAATAGCGGGGGATCGTCTTTCCAGGGGCAGCGAGGTGGCTTCTATGGGCTTTTCTTGTCCATCCAGCGGACTGCCCAGTGGATCGATAATACGGCCCAACAGGTTGTCACCCACGGGAATACTCAACGACCGGGGAGAGAGATGAACGTTCGTTCCGGCTGTGAGTCGATCGGTTTCATGCAACAGCACTGCGCCGACCCACTCTTCCGTTAGGTCGAAAACCATACCCTGGCTACCGTCCTCGAAGGTGAGGATGTCTTCCATGGCAACGGATGGCAGACCGGCAATCCAGGCGATGCCATCGCCCACGGAGACCACAATACCTTGCTCAGTTACGCGCAACCCAAAGCGGTAATGATCAATCCAGGCAGCCTGCTTTTCCAGTAGATCCCCAGGATGAAGCGTTTCAGCTTTCATGGGCAAAATCCGTGAAGCCCTTTAACTCGTCCAGCAGATTGGCACGGAGTATCCAGGCTCCTACGTTGATACGTATTCCAGCCAACAATGCTTTATCCTGTTCATAGTGGACAAGCCCACTTACCGTAATGGTCTCGTGCAA
>JBDLIZ010000773.1:0-2557 GCA_039714615.1 Pseudomonadota bacterium
GATCGGGTGCTGGTGTTTCAGCCGATGTCCTACGAGCTCTATGTCATTCTGTTGGCGATCTTTCGGTTGGGCGCGGTGGCGATGTTTCTCGACCCCTCAGCCGGCCGGGCGCACATCGAACAGTGTTGTGATATCGGAGCGCCGCGTGCCCTGATCGCAAGCACAGGGGCGCACCTGTTAAGGCTCGTTTCCAAAAATCTTCGCCGGATCCCTAAAAAGTTCGTTATCGGAAGCTATGCACCGGGTGCAATATCCACACGGCGAGCCGATTCGCTCCAGCAGCTGGAAGATATCGAGAGATGCCTGGCGGAAGATCCGGCGCTACTCACCTTTACCAGCGGCAGTACCGGTCGACCCAAGGCGGCATTGCGATCTCAGGCCTTCCTGATGGCGCAACACCAGGCGCTGGAGCGGGCGTTGCGGTTGCGCGCCGGCGAGGTGGACCTCACTACACTGCCGATCTTCCTGCTTGCCAATTTGGCTTCCGGTCTGACCAGCGTGATCCCGCGGGCGGATCTGCGTTTTCCGGGCCGCATCAAGGCCGCTCCAGTGATCGAGCAGATCGAGCGTTTTGAGGTAACGCGAAGTGCGGGCTCACCGGCTTTTTATCAACGTCTCGTAGACTGTTGTGAAACCGAAGGAAGGAGCCTTGCCGGATTGCGTCGAATCGATACCGGCGGGGCCCCGGTGTTTCCGCGTTTGCTGGGTCGTCTACAGCAAGTCGCACCGGAGGCTCAAATTGTCGCCGTCTATGGTTCTACCGAGGCCGAACCGATGGCGCACCTGGCCTGGCGCGAGATAGGCGAAGGTGAGCTGGCAGCGATGCAGTCGGGCCGCGGGCTACTCGCGGGTCCACCGGTATCGGAGGTGACCTTGCGTGTGTTGCGCGACCGGTTCGGTAAACCGATTGGGCCTTACAAACTGGACGAGTTTGATGCCGAGTCTCTTCCCGTGGGTGAGATTGGCGAGATCGTCGTGACCGGGGATCATGTGCTCAAGGGCTATCTGCACGGGGAGGGTGATAGAGAGACCAAGTTTGAGGTCGATGCTGAGCGTTGGCATCGTACCGGTGATGCGGGTTTTATGGATACCGACGGCCGGCTCTGGCTCGTGGGTCGCTGCAGTGCGCGTATTGAGGATGTCAAAGGCGTCCTCTACCCATTTACCGTGGAATGTGCGGCCCAGTTTATCGCGGGCGTGCGGCGCAGTGCGATGCTTGCCCAGGAGGGTCGGCGTATCCTGTTGGTCGAAACCGACGGTTTGTTGGATCCGGCATCCCTGTCAACAGGACTGGCTTGGGCTGAACACGACGAAGTACGTCTGGTGAAACGGATCCCCGTCGATAAGCGTCACAATGCCAAGGTTGATTACACCCGCGTGCACGAATTGCTGAGTTAAACCTTGCGTATGCCTCCCAATGGTATTTATGCCTGTCAGGAACTAATATTATTGACAGTACAGTGATCGACGATCTGCCAATCATTTCGGCTGGCATGCGGTTCACAAGAGTAACGTAAGTCTGCGTATTCGTATTGGTCTATGTGATCCAGCTGATACGGGGCAATTGTGGGCCATTGTTGGACCAGTGGCGGGAATACCGACCGCCATCAACTACTCAGTGACCCCATAAAATAAACGTAATATGAATGATAAAAAAACAGAATCTTACAAAGACCGAAGTGTGTGGCTGCGTGGATTATACATGCTGATATTTGTGTTCTTCTTGGGGGTGGTGAAGTTTGTTGCCTTTGTTGTGATACTTTTCCAGTTCTTAACAGTACTGTTTACCGCGGAAACCAATAAAAAACTTGTTAGGTTTGGGCAAAGCTTAAGTACATACCAGTATCAGATCATGATGTTCTTAACCTACAATAGTGAAGAACACCCTTTTCCCATGGGGGAGTGGCCAGAGGGGGAAATCAAGGATATAAGTAAATTATAATATGTATAGAGTTCCAAAGGATGCCGGTGCTGTTCATTCTTCGATGAAGACGCAAGCTATCCACCTCTTTTGAGGTGATAAATCGCTTCCGGACCGGAGGTACCCATGGGGTTAATGAAATTTATCAGAAACGTTCTGGCGGTGCTCGGGCTGGCGGTGTTGGTGGGCGGGGGATACTTGGCCTTCAAGTCAGGGCCTATAGTAGCTGAGTTCGACCCTGCCGCTGTGGAGATATATACCGACTTCGCCATGAAGCTGCTCGAGACTAAGGATCCCGGCCAGGCCATGATGTGGGCAATGCCGGTGGAGGACGACAGCCTCACCCCGGAGGATGTGAAAAACTCCCTGAAGAGCTTGGCTACTGCGCGCAACTTCCTGTTCGTGGGGGAGTCTCCTTTCTCCAAGCAGGTAGAGGCGATCACTGGCAAGTCCTATCGTCACATCACTTTCATGTCCTTCTGCGACGCACGCGTGGGCAAGATGATGGCGGACTACCGCGACGCCTACACAGGCTTCATGCCGTGCCGGATTGCGGTGGTGGAAGACATGCAGGGGAAGCTATGGCTCTATACCATGAACCTGGACATGCTGATCCACGGTGGCCGGATGCTGCCA
>JBDLIZ010000774.1:0-2548 GCA_039714615.1 Pseudomonadota bacterium
GCAGCCAGATTCCCGAACCGGGATGCGGACTGCAGGCAGACAGCAGAAGAGAGGAAAACAGGGTGAGAAACAGCCATCGGGTCTTTATAATCAATGTTTCAATCCGTTATTCATGAAAAGTACTAGGGAGAAACCGCATCGTTTTTCCTGGCCGACATTATAAGCCAGACAGCATCAGCCTGGGCAGAACATTCGCCTTCATCAGCGTGTATGGTGTCGCCGTGGGTATCATGGGGATCGTCTGGGTTGCTCTATTGCTGCTTTTGATCGACCCCAGCTGGCCTCTCCTGAAGCAGGGAATGGTGGTACTCGGGCTGATTTCCGTGTTCTCCATCTATATCCTGGCGGCCTATAAAATTTTCCGCCTGTTTGGCGCCATGTTCGGGGATCAACAAAAATGGGGAGACCATCTTGGCTGAGGTAAACTGCCTCTACTGCGGTAAAAAGATCGCTGAGGATCTGGCCGAGTGTCCCCACTGTGGCGCGGTATCCCATTTTCAAAAAAAGGGCTATCGTGCCGGGGCGAGAAAAAAGTTTGTACTGCTTTTCATAGCACTGGTCATCATCTGCGCCTTTTTCATCCTGTGGCTACCCCGTTAGTGAATAACCGCTCAATAAAACACGCAAAAATCCCCTCCCCCATCGGGGGGAGGGCCAGGGTGGGGGGCGATAAAAGTAACCATGCGCCTTATACCTTTACTCGTATGCCCATTAATCCCCTACCTGAGGTGAAGAAGCTGCCAGAAGGATGCAAAATATGAATATTCGAAACCTTACCCTTCATTTCGTCACGTTTATTTTCTGTCTGAACACGACTGTTGTAATGGCAGACCAATACACGGTGCAACAGGTAGAAGATGGGGATACCCTGGTGATCGAGATCGACGCTAAGCCGGAGCGTATCCAACTGCGGGGGATCGATGCACCGGAAGATACCCGGAACCCCAAACTGACACGGGATATACAGCGGACCGAACTGAGTGAGGAAGCCCTGCTGAACCTCGGAAAACAGGCCACGGAACACCTCAAATCACTCATCACTCCCGGCCAGCAGGTACGGCTGACAGGGGACCTGACGCAGCGCGACAAGTATGGACGCATCTCACTGATCATCACCAAAACCAACAATTACAGTATCAATGAAACCATGGTGGCCGATGGCTATGCGGTCGTTCTCAAACGTCAACCACTGGAAGAGGCATTCAAGTCCAGACTCAAACAGCAGGAAGCCGACGCGATTGCCGGTAAGCGTGGGCTTTGGGGCGAATACAGAGAGGACGCCATGAGTTGGAGTGGACGATAGGGTTTGTTCTTTTCAGCACCACATGCTCATCCAGTTAAGGTACCTCGAAGGAAAATAGCATGGAGTCTTACAAATAGTAAAGCCATCTGTGGTCATTAAAATTGGTGATTCGTAGCCCTTCAGACTACACTTTACACCTAACGTTTGACAGCATAAGCATATTACAATATTGGTGCAAGTCACAGAATCACCTATTGAAATATGCGGAACAAGGCGTGGGATCTCACGCATAGAGCACTTCATTCGGTTGGAGAATAGATATGGGCAAGGCCGGAAAAAGCATATTGTGGTTCCTCGGTGCCTGCCTTGTTTTCAGCGAAAGCATTATCGCCGGTGTCGCAAAGTTATATACGAACGTAGATGGTGTCTGGGTTCTACTCTTCGGGTTCATTTGTCTCGGGATAGTTCTTGCTACATTGCTGCTGATGTTCAGAATTAATCCAGCATTTATCACTGCTGAAAGAGGTGATCTGGTACCTTTGACATTGATCCAACAAGTAGCCCGCGATAGTAATCCCGATCTACTCAAACAACTTGTCATTAGCCTATCACCTGAAGCCTGGACGACGGGTGAACCCAACGTTGAGGAGGCGGAGTCTGAAGAACCAATTGAGCCCATACCAGAAGAAGAAACTGATGAATCGGAAGACGATATAGTCGCCGACGAGGAATTCACAAAAGTATTTGCAGCACTGAAGAGTGTCCAATCTGATCGGTGAAATACAATGGCATATTTGAGCGAGTGTAAATGGCAAAAAGAGCTTCCGGAGTACACAGAGGATCAAAGGAAGGTACTTCTAGCACTCTCCCATGACAGATATCGGTGGCGCACTAAAGAGCGCGTAGCAAAAACCACCGGTATCGATCCGGATCGAATAGACGAGGTACTTTCACAATTGATATCAAAGGGCAAGGTCAGAGCATCGTTAAGTAAGAACAAGAATGTCATATTTGGGCTCCGCGAGCGAATTGGGTAACGCGTTGCACTTAACGAAATAAGGATAGATCGTGAGAGCGGAGCGAACCACGATCTTATCCGGATTGTTGAACAAGCCCGGATTATCGGCTAGCTCTCTTATATATAGAAAATATCTTTTTCTTCAACCTGGCCCGGTTTGCTTTTTTCTGGCGTAAAAAATCACACCCGTGTTTTCATCTTCAATGGTCAGGATGACAGGTCATTTTTAGCCTCTGTCGCGAGCCGATTTCTGGATTTCAATGCAAATGAATCCCTCAGCCTGTTTT
>JBDLIZ010000775.1:0-2548 GCA_039714615.1 Pseudomonadota bacterium
TGGTACTCAGGATAAACCCTGGGTTGATCCTGACAATCTTAGCCGTGCTTATCTCTGGGCCAAAGATTATATCGAAGCGCCTGAGGTGCCTGATGGTCAATATCCATTCTGGTTAATCACCGGTCGTGTGATTGAACACTTCCACAGTCGCACCAAAACAAAACGTGTACCTCAGTTGCATGAAATGGTGCCGGAAAACTATGTCGAGATGCATCCCGATGACGCCATAGAACTGAACGTTAAATCAGGCGACCTGGTACGACTGACTACGCGGCGGGGTGAAATTGTGATCAAGGCGCTGGTGGTTGGAACAGTGCAAAAGGGGCAGGTGTTTGTACCCATGCATTTTGCTGACCTGGATCTACAGGATGTCGAGCAAAACAATGGTCGTTTAACTGCAACCAATCGACTCACCATGAACTGGGTCGACCCGGATTGCAAACAACCTATCTTTAAACACTGTGCCGTTAGTCTGGCCAAGGCTTGATGGAGGAGAATGAACATGAAATATTTAAATGAATCCATTAAATCTGTACTGGCCTGCCTGATTGTTATGGCACTGGGCTCTTCGCTAGCTTTTGCGGCTAAAGGGGGCAATGGGGGCAGTGGTAGTACTGCAACAGCCAGCCTGGCTCCCACCACACTGGATCTGACAATTGGTATACAAGGTTCCAGTATTTTAAGTGGTGATGATGCCGGTTCTCGTTCCTCATTTACCTGGAGTATCCCAGCAAACCTGGATGTGGCATTAGGCGCTCTATCTGGCATTAAAAGCTTTAATATAGATACGAACGCATCAGAATTCACTATACAAACCAGAGGCAGCGGTGCTTTTTCAGCGGAAATTATATTTTCATCAAATAATGGTGGAAGTTATGTGCTTGCTAATACCCGTGCAGATATCTCGCTGAGTCCTGCTGATGTCACGGTGAATGTCACCGGTGGTGGTTCTGGTGGAGGTACCAGTGGTGGTTATATGGGTGGAAGAAATGACACTCAGGTCTTCGATACCAGCTTTGCAGTGGAATTCAGCTACTCCTGTTTAACCGGTGGCTGTCATGAAACTGATCAGAACCTGGTGGATGAGTATGCCGCATCAAAAATGACCCACACCATGGTCAAGTGTAATGCCTGTCATGGTACACATACGGCTGACACGGTGGGACTGGAAAAACCCAACCTAACCGGTTATTACTCCGGTATCGGAGCCACTGGCTACATGGTAGATACCGACCGTTGCAAGACCTGTCATAACAATCAACACAGCGGTGGCGGTAAGAGAGGGAGCGACAACTGTTACAGTTGCCATGCACCTCATGTGTTTGCCCCACCCAATGGCAAAAAATAAATACAGGAAATTGTCCCCATCATAAAGGAGCATAAAGGGGACGGAATCATTATTTAATCCTCCGTTAATTCAGGGGACAGTATACTTTGCTCCGATTCGTCAGCTGAAATCGAACGTCTGCTTGCCGCTGCATCTGAGACCTTCACAAAAACTCGGGGAATGTCTCTTTGTGGCCCAGACTGCGTGAAAACAAAAAGCGAATTTTGAAAGTGGGATATAGAAACGACTATAGGAACAATATTGCCATTTTGCTCTATATGCAGCAGGCATATAAATAGCGACTACTGTTTAACTGGTAAATAATTTTGCTTTTCTTGAAAACGGTGCGTTTTTACATAGTCTGGGCCGAACTGAGAGGTACAGTGGCCAATTGCCCGTAATGCCTGGGACACATGAAAAAATGACGGGAGTTCGGGTCAGTGCCGGGACTTGCACTAAATCCTAATGCCTCACATCAGCCTTTGCGGCCTGATGAAGCAACTTGCGATCAAGCTTGCCGGTAGCCGTCTTCGGCAAATGGTCCATGCTCTGCCATCGATCGGGTACCTTGTAGGCTGCCAGATGGCTGGCCACCCAGTCTTGCAATGCATTCAGGTCTGCGTGCGCAGAGCCGGGTTCCCACTCAATATAGGCCTGCAGGATCGCTCCGTAAAGCGCATCGGGGACACCCACTACGCAGCTTTCCATTACATCGGGATGTGAATCGATCACATCCTCGACTTCGTGTGGGCCTACATTCGAACCCCCGTGAATAATGATCTCGCGGTTACGTTCGCGAAATTTATAGAATCCGTCCTTGTCACAGGTGGCAACATCACCTCCGTGCAACCAGCCATCACGCAGGGTCTCCCCGGTATTTTCCGGGTCTTCCCAGTAGCCAATCATCACACTATCGCCCTTCACGAGTATTTCACCGGGCTCTCCTGTTGCTACATCGTTGCCATCTGCATCAACCAGACGCAGCGTAATTCCCTCGGCAGGTTTGCCAATCGTACCGATACGATTCGGCCCGGAAGGACGATTGGAAAGAAACCCCTCGCACTCGGTCATACCAAAGGCCTGCAGCAGATCATGACCCATGCGTTCCCTGTAACGCTGATAAAGGTCAGGAGAGCATTCATCACCGGCGACGAAACAGGCCTTCATCGAACCAAGATCGGTACTTTCAGATAATGGGCTTTCAAGCATTTCGAGCATCAT
>JBDLIZ010000776.1:0-2519 GCA_039714615.1 Pseudomonadota bacterium
CGAGCTTCAAGGCGTGGTTTCGTCAACATCGGATAGGCTTTTGGCCTTCGTTTTACTGCTCTTGGCTCTATGCGACCCCACCGGTTTCCGACGCGTTGCTGAGCCATCATTTGAAAAAGTGACTCCAACATATCATCATCCAGGTTCTGTGGCTGCTGCAGATACATCAGCCACAGCTGGAGGCAATGCTTGAAGCTGATAGTTCTTGGTCTGATATCCGCCAACAAGGCGGATTGAGCCATCATGAGCCGGATCAGATTGTAGGCCAGCAGATAGATCCAGATTTCCTTTCTAACCATGTCAGGCGTTTTACAACTTAGGATGTTCATCTCCATGGTATCCTTGATGTTGCGAATATCCAATTCGACATGCCAACGACTCTGGTAGAGCGATTTTAGCGCCTCTTTCGGATGGCTTTTTGGACAATTCAGGGTCGTTACCATAATCTTGCCGCCGGCTTTGAATTCTCTGACAGTAATGGAAGCTGGCGCAGCGTTATACTGTGTCTCACTCATCCAGCCCGGTCGGATTTTGGGCTTGTTAATGACAATTAAATGATCGCGTTGTCCAAGTTTCTGACCGCACCTAAAGTCAGTGCTGCGCTTTCTTGCTCCTTGTTGTTCCATCAGAATGTCAATGCCTCTCGTCTGCATGGTAGCGATGAAGAAGTAGGTCGCAAAGAACGCATCCCCCATGACGATTTCGCCGGGTTGGAAGGTATCCTGTATTGAGCGTAACAGCGTTTGTTCATCACCGCCCTTGCCGTTAAAACGTCCAATAGCCGCATTGAGCAATGCGCCACTGGCCAAACAGGTAATACCGACAACGCGACAAATGGGAAAGCCCAAGCCAGGCTTTTGTCCTCGTTGCTGAGGAAAAGCTGCTTGGTTGGCCTCTGTATCAGGCATGGTCACTGTGGTGCCGTCAACAATCCGGACTTGCCGTCCCTGCCAACACCACTCCTCGGGCAATTGCCTGCTCATCTGATCGCCCAGGTATTGGGTCAGATGCGAGGCCATCTTCAAGGGTAAGCGCTGACGGGCACGACAATAACCGCCGGTATGAGTACTTCCAACACTCAGTCCTCCGGCCAGCCTATGGAGAGCCGCTTGGTTAACAATGTTCTGACAAGAGCGATCGGGATTCATCGCTTGAGCCAGAAACATCGACAGGGTTTCTGTGGGGGGATAAAGACGTTCCCGGTGTTCTGGCAGTAGCTCCTCAGTTTTATTAAGCAAGGTGTCGCTCGTCAGCAGATTGAAGAACCGATAGCTATTACTGTTTGTCTGATAAGCTTGAATACGATGACGTTGATGGCTGTGGGAAATACAGGTAGCATACATACAGACTGGTTCCTTTTGGCAGGTTGTGGGTTTGGCAATTTGCAGCCTACCATGGAATCAGTCTTTTTGTTATAAATTCAAAGCGTTGCGCTTAAGTAAGTGCCATTCGTACCTGACCCCAGTTATTCGACCCCAGTTATTCTCAGTTATTCTGACCCCAGTTATTCACCCGATATCGGGCAGACTGTGTAAGGATTGATGGGATCTGAATGACTCGAAACGGACCATTTCCTTCCAGTCGAGAAATTCAGGCGAATGACCGGTTCATACTCAAAGCCATCATTCAGATCTTCTAAGCGAACAGCAACTACCGACCCGAAGCGGTCTAATCTCCTAAGAAGTTCCCTTTCTTTTTTTGAACGACAATCAAATGTGCAATGTGAGACCTGGTTCCTTTTCCCCTAAGGGTCTCGAAGGGGTAGCAGCCACAACGAGGGCCGTCGGCGCCTGATCTCGGCCTACGGAATCTCCCCGAAATCCTGGCCCGGGATCACCGACCCCTTCACTGTGGCGTGGAACGCGACCTGACGGAGCGAGAAGCCCGGTCCACCGCGGATCGACAGGTTGCCTTCGAGCTGGATCTTCTTGCCCCCCTGGACGTCCACGGCGCTCCAGTCCCAGCTGGTGACGTGGAAACCCGAGTGATCCGCAGTGTCCGAGTCTAGGAAGATGTATCCAGCACCGACCAGCATCGGTGTGCAGTCCTTGATCTCGCGCCAGAGCGGCCCTACCAGGATCTCGAGGTGGTAGTTCACCACCCAGCCGTCATTGTCCTGGTGACCGATCAGGGTGCCCTCGTCATAATGGGCCAACCCTGAGAGCACGACCGTGTCGGGGGCTTTCTTGCCCTCCTCGGATCCCTTGAGGTTGAGGTGGAGCCAGTTCTCGCTGCCGATGGAGTCCGGCGCGGAGATGAGTAGGGGCGGTGGCATGAGTCCCTCCGGGTGGAGAATAGGAAAAATAAACGGCCTTTTTAGTCTAATCAGAATGTACGTAAAGACCTGTGAGTTGTCAATTCCGATGATGACCGATGGAAAAAATAATGGATAAGAATTTTAACGCACTTTCCCCGGTTATGGGAAGAATTTGATGAATAAAATCTAACTGGGAAATGGAAATCCGAACAGCGACAGGCGACAATCATGCCTATTGATGCACTATCGATGCGATAGAATC
>JBDLIZ010000777.1:0-2517 GCA_039714615.1 Pseudomonadota bacterium
CGAACGAGGCGCAGATTATTTCCGGTACGCTCGCCTATGCGCTTGGGATGGGTAAAGCGGTGATATCCACACCCTATTGGCACGCTCAGGAGTTACTCGCCGACGGCCGCGGCAGGCTGATCCCATTCCAGGATCATGTCGCTCTGTCACGGGAAGTCATCAACCTTCTGGATCATCCAGATGAACTGCTCGCCATCCAGCAGAGGGCCTATAATTATGGCCGCAAGATGATCTGGAGCGACGTAGGCCGACGCTATCTCGATACGTTCGCAGAAGCCAAGCGCCAGCGCCTGCGGAGGAACGTACCCGAAAACCGGCTGGAGACACTTGGACTACGCCAACAACGGTTACCGGAAATTAAGCTGGACCACTTGCGAAAAATGACCGATGGAACGGGCGTACTTCAGCATGCCAAGTACACGGTTCCGGATCGGGCCCACGGCTATTGCGTGGATGACAATGCCCGCGCGTTGATCGTAGCCGTCACGGCACAGGACCTTCAGCCGCTGGACTCCTTGCCGGGTGACCTGGCCAGCGTCTATTTGAGTTTTTTGGGGTATGCCTTCAACGATCAGACTGGCCGGTTTCGCAACTTTATGTCCTATGATCGCCGCTGGCTCGAGGAAACGGGCTCGGAGGATTCCCATGGCCGCGCACTGTGGGGGCTTGGCATAACGGTCGCATTGGGCCGGGATGCGGGTGAGGTGGTTTATGCGGCCGACCTGTTCCAGCGTGCACTGGATACCGTAGAGCATTTTACGTACCCCCGGGCGGTCGCCTTCGTCATTATCGGAATCCATGCGTACCTGTCCCGCTATAGCAGCGACAGTCGCGTAAAAAGGATGCGCAAGATACTTGCGGACCGGCTCATGGCGTGGTTTAGGAGTTCCGCCACCAAAGACTGGCCATGGTGTGAGGATATCCTAAGCTACGACAACGCCCGGAAGGCACAGGCTTTGCTGCTAGCCGGGCAGTGGCTTCCCGACCGCGAAATGCTGGAGACGGGTTTGCGCGCCCTCGACTGGTTGAAGCAGGTTCAGACCGATGAGACGGGTCTCCACTTTTCAGCTATCGGCAACCAGGGCTGGTTAATCCGGGATGGTGAGAAGGCTCAATTCGATCAGCAACCCATCGAGGCAGCCGCAATGGTAGACGCTTGCATCGAGGCATTCAACTGCACGCGGGACGAGGAATGGATCGCTTATGCCTACCGCTGTCTCAACTGGTACCAGGGGGAAAACGATCTGAGAGTTCCACTCTGCGATTACGCTAGCGGGGGCTGCCGGGACGGGCTGAAAGCACGGGGTACGAATGAAAATCAGGGGGCAGAGTCCTCTGTTTGCTGGCTCATGGCGCTACTTTCCATATACAACCACCGCGGCTGGGACCGGGTTACACCGGGGGAAGAGCCAACTCAGCCTGATGTTCAAAAAGTGTCTCAGGAATAGCGACGGCTACAGGGTGCCTCTAAAAATAGTGATTTTTTCGTGAGAGCAAGGAAACATCGCGCGCAGAATCGCAGTGTATAAGACATACATGAAGAATTGAGCACGGAGCTGACTCAGCTATCGCGGGAAAAGTGCATTTTTAGAGGTGCCCTACATTCCCTACCGTATTGTCATCGAGACTGGATCGCGGGAATTCTGTGTCAGCCTGGCCATCAGTTGTGGCACCGGTAGGGTTGCTATGCCGCATCGCTGATCGCCCGAGGCATACGGGATGATCAATTCCCCCTGGTGGATGAGTGCGCCGCAACTATAAACCGCGTTCGGGGCGTACCCCTCCCGGTCATGCACATTCGGCACCAGGATTGGCTCGTCAATCCGGTTGATAATTCGGGTCGGATCGTCCAGATCCAGCAACTCAATGCCGAGGCTGTAGGTCCGCATCGGGCCAACCCCGTGGGTTACTACCAGCCAACCCTCCAGTGTCTCGATGGGCGAACCGCAGTTCCCCATCTGAATGAATTCATAGGGGTACTCAGGCTCCTGCAAAATTTTGGCCTGCTGCCAGAAGTGTAGATTGTCCGAGAACATGACCGCGTTGTTCTCGCCATCCTGGCGCGAAAGCATCACATACTTCCCCTTGATTTTTCTTGGGAACAGCGCCATTCCCTTACCCTGCGCCTGTTTGCCGTTCATCGTACTGATCTTAAAGGAAAGAAAGTCGCTGGTCTCGATGAGTTGCGGCAGGATCGTCTCGCCGTTGTACGCGGTATAGGTGGCATAGTAGATTACCGAGCCGTCGTCGCCGACAAAGCGGACGAAACGGGCATCCTCGATCCCCTTGCTTTCTGATTCCGACACCGGAAAGATCACCCGTTCGGAAATCTGGTGCTCCTTACGAAACAAAATCTCATAATTGGATTGCGCCAGCCACATCGCCATGTCAATGGCATCCGTCTTCTCCTGAGGCTGAAACTGGCCGTTGTTCTGGAGTTGGGCGATCGTTCCCTGCAGCTCGTTGAAGGTGAAGTTGTCCGGCAGCCTGTTGAGGAGCTGGTGCGTTACCGCATTA
>JBDLIZ010000778.1:0-2495 GCA_039714615.1 Pseudomonadota bacterium
CGCTGGTCCGTCCTCCGTCCGAGCACCGGCCGAGGGATTCAGTCGATTCGAAAGAGTCTCAGCAATTCCTTGCGTGCCCATCCGCTGCAATAAATCTGGTTATGCCCGGGTTGCCTAATATTGATTGCCTGCTATTGCATTTGGGGGGATTCCGCCCACCCATGAAAATATCGTTACTTTCTTTTAAATCCGTCATCCTGGAGGTGAACCATGGTGCGAATCAAAGTTATTAGTATCTTACTGCTATTTTTGTTTCCTTTAACAGCCTTTGCTGATGACAGCCAGATCGAAAGTGCCGAAAGCGCAGCGTTCCCCGCTCTGGCGACCAAAGCCACCATCATGGATTGGAATGGCAATGTTCTCCGAAAAGGAACTAACGGCTGGACCTGCTTGCCAGACAAGGACACTCCAGGTAATGATCCTTGGTGTGTCAACGACCCATGGATAAATTTCCTGAACGCACTCAAAAACAAAACGAAACCCAGCTATACTCAGGTAGGAATTGCGTATATGCTGCAGGGAGACACCCCCGTCAGCAATTCAAACCCTTATGCTTCAGAAGTGACTTCCGACGACGATTGGGTGACAGATTTGGGGCCGCATCTAATGATCCTCATCCCAGATATCAAATCGTATGAAAGTTACCCTACCGATTGGAGGCAGAGGGGGCCGTGGATCATGTGGAAAGATACTCCTTACGTCCACCTGATGATCCCCCTGGGAAATGTCGGCAAATAATAGGTAAAAAAACTTGAAGCGAGATTAAGATAAAAATATCGGCGGTTTTTCGGAACCACCGCTTTATGTCCTTGTTGTTCCCATTCCTTTTATCCGGTCTTATTCGGGTCTTTCCAGAAATTCTCATCACTTGAAAGATTCGAACAAGTCTACGAAATAACTCGGATCAGAGTAAAATTGATATCCAAGTAGAATATATCCGAATAACTGCAATGGGTGTGCGCCGTGGTAAGGGAGTTATAACTGAATCTGGTGTATGAGCGGTTGAAAAGAAGCGGCGTATCTGGTTGATTTGTTGTTGTGAAACAAACATACAACCTTAGGAGATACGCCACCATGGGCAAGAATAACGTGATTGAACTGGCAGGTCGAGAGGCGGGTAGCGACCCGTTGACGGAGCTGCTGAGAACCGGAGCACAGCAACTGATTCAGCAGGCGGTGGAAACCGAGTTGCAGGAGTTGCTGGCGGTACACGCCGAGCGTCGCACCGTGGCTGGCCATGCGGGCGTGGTGCGCAACGGCTATCTGCCCGAACGCGAACTGCAAACGGGCGTGGGTCCGGTAACGATCCGGATTCCCAAGGTCAGGGCCAGGAGCGGTGAGCCGGTGACGTTCTGATCTGCGCTGGTTCCGCCGTATGTTCGGAAAACCAGATTGCTGGAAGCGGCGCTGCCATGGTTGTACCTGAAAGAGATTTCCAGTGGTGAGATGGGCGAAGCCCTGAAGGTATTGGTTGGCCCGGAAGCGAAAGGTTTGTCGGCCAGCACGGTGTCGCGTCTAAAGCAGGTCTGGGCTCAGGAGTATTGCAGCTGGTGCGAAGAACCTCTGAATAAGGATCGCGCGCTGGGTCTATGTTTGGGCGGACGGCGTCTAAAGCGGTCTGAGGGCCGAGCAGACGAAGCTGTACACCCCCCTGGCGTGATCGGCGTAAATGAGCGCGGCCAGAAGCGTTTTCTGGCGATCGAGGACGGTGTGCGGGAGTCGACCCAGAGCTGGCGTGAGGTGCCGCTGAAACTGAAGGCTCGCGGGATGAATATACCGGAGCTGGCCATTGGTGACGGCGCCATGGGCTTCTGGGCCGCGCTGGAGGAAGTGTATCCCGAGACCCGCCGGCAGCGCGGTTGCTGGATGCACAAGACGATGAATGTGCTGAACTGTCTTCCGAAGTCGGTTCAGCCGAAAGCGAAACAGGCACCGCATGCAATCTGGCAGGCGGAAACCCAGGCCGATGCGGAGAAGGCATTTGAGCTGTTCATCAAGACGTATGAGCCGAAGTACCCGAAGGCAGCGATCTGTTTGCACAGGGACCGAGAGGAACTGCTGGCCTTTTATGATTTTCCGGCAGAGCATTCGGACGAGCAATCCGATAGAATCGACCTTCGGGACGATCCGCCATCGGACCAGGCGCTCG
Source organism: Pseudomonadota bacterium (assembly GCA_039714615.1). GTDB lineage: Bacteria > Pseudomonadota > Gammaproteobacteria > JAAEPA01 > JAAEPA01 > JAAEPA01. Next base: position 2,150 of record JBDLIZ010000778.1, read on the forward strand.
AAAGGCTGCCTATCCCGTGATGGCATGCTACACATGATGTTCAAACTCAGGCCGTGTGCCGAGAAGAAGTGGAGACGACTACGCGGTTTCGATTACCTGGCAAAGGTGGTAACCGGAATCAAATTCAAAGATGGAGTCGAGGTGACAGACGTTGATCAGGCCGCCGCTTGACTCAACTGGCTAAACACCAGATTTGACAATAACTCGTCAATGCAGTGTTATCCGGTTAGAAAACATAGGCTAACAACCAAGCCGTCCGACAAAGGTGTTGCGCCGGTCTAGAAATACAAGATAGATCAATGCGCTAGCGCTGACTTGGCAGCAGGAAAGATATTTCGCAAACGAG
>JBDLIZ010000779.1:0-2490 GCA_039714615.1 Pseudomonadota bacterium
TGTGTACCGATCTTGACCGCACGTTGTTGCCGAACGGTGCGCAGCCCGAGTCACCCGGCGCGCGGGCGAGATTTGCCGTGGTAGCGACGCGACCGGAGGTGTCGGTCGCTTATGTAAGCGGACGTCACCGTGCTCTGGTCGAACAGGCAATAAAGAATTTCCGTTTACCGGTTCCGGACTATGTGATTGGGGATGTGGGTACCACCATTTACCAGATCTCCGGAATACGGTGGCAGCGTTGGCAGGAATGGGAACAGGAAATCGGACCGGACTGGGGCGATTGTGACCACCAGGGACTGGTCTCTTTGTTCCGGGATCTAAGCGCTTTGCACATGCAGGAGAAGTCTAAACAAAACACCCATAAGCTCAGTTACTACGTCTCGTTGCAGGCCGACCGGCAGGGACTGCTGAAAGAAATGGGTAGCCGGCTCGACGAACATGGGGTAGCGGCCAGCCTTGTTTGGAGTATTGACGATCCGGCTGGTATCGGATTGCTGGATGTATTGCCTGCCCATGCGACAAAACTCCATTCCATCGAGTTCCTCATGCGGCAAAAAGGCTTTACGCACGAGTCGACAGTGTTCGCGGGCGACAGCGGCAATGACCTACCAGTGCTCGTCAGTCCGATCTCATCGGTGCTGGTGGGCAATGCCTCGGACCAGATCAAGCGCCAGGCCCTCGACCAAGCCGCGACACAAGGCACTACCTCGGCGTTGTATGTGGCCAAAGGCGACTACCGGGATATGAACGGAAACTACAGCGCGGGTATTCTCGAAGGGCTGTCCCACTATTTCCCCGAAACGGAGGTGTGGTGGGATTGATTAAAGGCTCCATATTGTGGCCTATAGGGTTGTTTCTCGCGATCGGCTGGCAAGGAGAGGTATACAAGCGGCGGCCTCGTGGCTCTCCTGTGGCGCCGTTGGGCTGGAGTCGCAGCTCTGCCGCAGTTGGGGCAAAGGCATGGGCGGAGCAGACCGGGGCGGGCATGAGGTCAAGATCATCTCCGGACCGAAAGAGACGAACGAACGCCTCGCGCTCTATCATCAGTGGTTTGCCTTCTGGGCAATAAATAACCCGCGGAAGAGGAAAAAGCAATGAGACCGTACGAATCTGAACAACCGGTAATCTTTGGTGAAGTTCTGTTTGACCACTTTCCCGATGGCAGTGTCGTCCTCGGAGGGGCCCCGTTCAATGTCGCCTGGAATCTTAATGCGCTCGGCGCGAATCCACTCTTCATCAGCCGGGTTGGCAATGATCCGCTCGGCAGAAAGATCTGTGAAGCCATGCGCGGCTCAGGTATGTCGACCCGTGGCATACAAATGGATTCGGCGCACCCAACGGGTTCTGTGCAAGTGCAGCTAAAAGACGGTCAGCCCAGTTTCGCAATTTTACCGGACCAGGCCTACGACTTTATTGACGCAGCGGACGTGGCGCCGGTGTATACTCCACCCGTTCTCTATCATGGCAGTCTTGCATTGCGTAACGAGGCCAGTCGTTCCGCAATGAACGAATTGCGCAGGCGTGCGAATCCCCCGATTTTCGTGGATGTGAACCTGAGAGCACCCTGGTGGGAGAGGGTGGCGGTTATCGAAATGTTGAAGCAAGCACGCTGGGCGAAACTCAATGATGAAGAGCTCAATCAGCTGGCGCCCAAAGGCGATTCCCTTGAAGACAAGGCACGAGAATTACAGAAGTTGTGTGACCTGTCGTTATTGGTGGTGACCAAAGGAGCGGAAGGTGCGATCGCCTGTTCCGATAGAGGCGATAGCCAAGAGATCGTTCCCGACAGAGGAATTCCCGTGATAGACCCGGTTGGCGCGGGCGATGCGTTCTCCGCTGTCCTATTGCTCGGTTTGTTGTCGGATTGGAGTCTGCAGCAGACGTTGCAACGGGCTCAGTCGTTTGCCAGCGCAGTGGTTGGTTTACGCGGTGCAACGTCGTCGGCTGACGCAGGGTTTTACAAAGCATTCGTCGACACCTGGGGTTTGGCTTGAACACGAAAAATACAAAAAAGCTTATCTCGGTACTCCAAGACTATCTGCACGCGCAAAGGAGTCACGCGCACAAAATCGTTCATCACTTCGCGTCGACAGAAAAGCGTTTGTTTCTGCGTAGCGACCTACTCGATGGATTTACGGAGCTCTGCCGCGCGGATCAGCAGGCTTGTTTGCGCGAAACGCCTTTGGCGGAAGTGATTAGCCACAGTCAGGAAGCGGCGGTCAATGCCAACTGGATCTATTTTGCGGTTCGAAAACGTATCGGGAGTTGGTTTTATCTTCGTATCCACCTGCATACCCTGGATACGGAAGAAGTGCCGGTAAGCCAGTTTCTCCATTTTAAGGAACGCCTGGCCCAGGATGGGGAGTCTCAGGATGAATGGTTGCTGGAGATCGATCTGGAACCCTTTACCCGCGAATTCGATAAACCGAGTGAATCCCGGTCCATCGGGCGGGGTGTCGAGTTTTTGAATCGGCGGCTTTCCAGTCGGCT
>JBDLIZ010000780.1:0-2458 GCA_039714615.1 Pseudomonadota bacterium
ACCCTGCCAAGAAATTCAATTCTGCTGTCATCACCTGCCATCTCCTTATACTCATCTTCATGCTGACCAATACCGGCTATTTTAAGTTTTAAGGGTGCTTTTACATATTGCATGGCCTCTATAATCAGATCAACCCGTTTCCAACGATGAAGCCTCCCGGGCATAAAGAGATAATCATCGTATTGACCACACTGAAAAACTTCAGCCATAAGAGATATGTGGAGTACTTCAGAATCTATATTTATATAGTGCAGCAGTCTGTTGCGAACTTCATGGCCGATAACAAAGACCTTTTTCGTGCGTGGAGAGATCAACGTACCCGCATCCAGCTTATGAATCAACTTCCTCTGCTGCAACAACTGCGGAGTTACATGGGAAAACACAGTATCAAACATATCATAGAACGCCCTGATCGTGTGGGTAAGATATGTTATATGGTTTGGGTGCCTAACAACATATCCGGGTGCTTTAGTTGAAATCACACCATCGTATGACGAAAGGTCCAGATCATAAAATCGCAGATAACTCTCTTCAATAGCCTCAAAAGTAGACTCATCAGCTATTATATTTAGCTGCTCAGCCTGAGCACCGGCATCGCAGAGGGCGTTTGTAAGAGCATGACAAAAATTTTCAGCACCGCCCTGCTCTCCGCTTGCGTTTGCTACAGCAAGGACAGCGATCTTCCTGGACTTCATTCCTTATAACCTATTACAGAATAATCCTGGGGCCCAAAAAAACGTGAAGTAATTTTTTCGCTGACATCAGTCTGTTTCAAATCAGCATACTCATTATTTTCATGCAGCCGTACAATTTCAAGATTCTGGTAACCACGGGTTTCTAGTAAAAAGCTGAGAGCTTCTGGAGGGATTGGATTCCTATGGGTTGGATCATAATAAAAATTACAGGATCCAACTATGATGTTTTCCGGGTTCGGTGTTTCAAAAATGACCAATCCACCGGGCTTGAGAACTCTGTAAGCCTGATCAAACAGGGCAATCATTGTTTTAAGGGGAAGATGCTCGACAATATGAAAGCCGGTCACAACAGACAGGCTATCCGACGCCATATCTGTTAAACAATCAAAGACATCTCCCTCTTCAACGTCAAGGCCCAGTTCCCTGGACAGGGCAACCATCATCCGGTTGAGATCAACACCTTTTGCTGTATAGCCCTCCTTTGCAAGCAACTCAAGCCACTCGCCCCGACCGCACCCTACATCCAGGATAACTCCATCCCCGGTTTCCTGCTGCACCTTCTCAACATAAGGGAGATACACACTCTGCCGCTCTTTAATTTCCTTCCGTGTGCCACGAAAGCGATTTTCAAAGGCCACATACATGGCATCAAGGACATGGTCATCCTCTGGATCCTTAAATTTATAATCCCGCACTTGTCTGACAACATGGGCTAACTCAGCATCCATTTTTTCCAGAGGCGCATGGAAGATACCTTTTGTCTCCTGAATTGCATTACTTAACCGGGCACCTGTTTCCTGCAAGCTTGAGCTTAAACGGGCATCCGTTTCCTCCAGGCTTGAGCTTAAACGGGCGTCCGTTTCCTGCAAACTTCTATATATACTGCTCACATGGGACCAGCCAGCCTTTTGAGATAAAGCAGACTCAACTGCTTGAATCTTGTTCTCTATTAGCTCAATATGGTTATTTGACTGTTCATAACGGCTGTTAACAGTGTATTCCAACCCCTGTATATTACGAAAAAGAAGCGGTAAACGAACAATACACCCTAGAGTTCTGAGTAGTTTCCCCAAAACTGGTATTCTGAAAGACCGGTGAAGAATAAAAGGGACAAGAAGTCCCCTGACATCGACCTTTTTCTCTCGGCCTTCGGGTCCAAAACGAAGCTGCGCAAGGATTTCCTTTTTTGTAAGGTCTCCTGATCTAAATCTGGGAAGCCAAACATTTACCTCCTCCAAACCAGGTTCTCTCTGGAGAATCACCCGATATGCATTGGTGATAAAATCAATGTCATGATACTGACACAGGTCATTAATACTATATGCATTGCTGACTTCAGATACCGTAGCGTTCGCTGTTGCAGGGGTGCCCTTGTCTTGCAGGGGAGTTGAAAGTGATGAGCCATTCTGCTGCGCTGAATCGGCTGACGCCTCGGATTTATCGCCGGACAGAGATTTACGTTTCTCCACCTCGGCCCGGATGCGTTTCATTATTTCATCAACGTCTATTTCTGAAATATCTTTTTTCATCATTATTTATTAGGGAATTAGGTAGGCACCCTCATGTCAATGACATTGCTCTACTCGGTGATGGCGAGATAATAAAAGTCTAGTTATCTTCGAGCGACAGGGCCACTCACGTACAGACACATTCTCATTAAATTGCTTAGGAACGGGAATTAAATAACTTGTGCGTTTAGGCGCTCTGATTTAGGTCGAGTTTGATCACAACGATTGAGCAAAACCACAGAACTAACAGCGTTA
>JBDLIZ010000781.1:0-2431 GCA_039714615.1 Pseudomonadota bacterium
CGCAAAGAACGCGAATGCTTCATTAAAGATGCCAGTCACGTAGGGTGGATTAGGCGAAAGCCGTAATCCACCAGAATGTATTGACTGCGTGGTGCAATACGCTGCGCTATTGCACCCAACGTCACTGACAGTTGTGGTCAGAAACAGAACGGCCGACAACCTTTATAAGTCAATGAGAACATATGTTTTAAAGGCATGAAGTTGCCACAGAGCAGACGGCCGTGAATATTTATCAGAATTTTTGTATTTGTTCCTTAATGGAATATACCTCTTGACAAGAACGAACGTTCATTCTAGTATTTAACTATGTCAGAAACTGCTATCAAATCTAGTCGCAATATCCGTGAAGAGACCTTGGAGGCGGCTATCCATTTGTTCACTACAGAAGGCTACTTCAATACGTCGGTGCCAGATATCGTACGCGAGTCTGGAGTTAGCACAGGTTCAATTTACCACCACTTCGGCGACAAGGAGGGCATCGCCAAAGCTCTGTTTGAGATGCTAGTAGAGCGGATGGAAAACGTATTTAACGACATTGAGCGTCAGCATGATACTGCGCAAGCTCGTTGTCGGGCAGTCATCGAATTGCTATTCCGGGTTACTGAAGAAGAGCCAGAAGTGATGACTTATATGCTATTTGTAAAACATAAGGAATTTATGCCTGGCATGGCTCCAATTTGCTCATCGAAGCCGTTTCGTCAAATGCGCGAGATGATTGTTAACGGCATAAATACCGGTGAGGTACGTCCGATGGACGACATGGTTGCTGCCGCATCTGTTTTTGGTGGTGCGTTACGTATGATTAGCTTGCGGTTGGACGGTGTTCTAGATCGGCCGCTCGAGGAGTATCTTGACGAAATATGGAGCAGTGCCTGGCGATCTGTCTGCAAGTAAGGTTGCTTTTTTTTAACCATTATTTAGAACGAACATTCGTTCGTTCGAGGAGTGTATGATGAAATCAATGTCTATCGTGGTGCGAGAAGATTCTTACGACAAACTACTAACCCCTTTTGCCTTTGCCTATCTTCAGGCATCTGAAGGCTGTCAGGTAGATATGCTATTTGTTAATTGGGCTGTTCTAACCTTGACAGAGAAAGGTGCTAAAGAAATCAGGATACAGGGTGAACACGCTGACAAGGATCAATGGGTGCGCGAACAGGTTGCCAAGGCCGGTTTGCCTAATGATATTAATGCATTGATTAAAGCATTGAAGGAAACGGGCAAGGTAAACTTTTACGCCTGTAGTCTCGCTTCACAGATTTTTGGCGTGGATGAGAATAATCTGATTCCAGAGGCTGAGGGAATTATTGGAGCCTCATGGTTCATAAACGAAAAAGCCGCTAAATCTGATCACTATCAATATTTTTAGAGGGGTCGATCAGAATGAAGGTTGATATTAAAGCCACGTCTACTCTGGATACCAGTGGCAAATGCTGCCCAATGCCCATGGTAGAAGCAAACATGGCTATCAAGAAACTTTCCGAAGGTGATGTCCTGCAGATCATCGCCACAGATCCCGGTACACTTTCAGATATTCCCTCCTGGTGTGAACGTACAGGTAATAAACTGCTTTCTCATAACGAGCAAAATAATACTTACGAATATTATGTCAAAAAGTCCTGACCAACCAGCGGAGGTTTGTGAGGGTTGTGTTTACTTCCCTCCGAACCTCCCTTCTCATACCTACTCTCAGGAAGATTGGGTTATTTTGCAGGAGAAAAACTGCTCTTTTGACTTTCAACCAGGTGATACAGACTGCAATATAACGAGAAAAACAAGTTGTTCGCTAGTAGATCTCAAAAATTTGCACAGTCCAATTGTTCCCAAGGGTTCATAGTATGAAACATCCTCTTTTATAAAATATTTATAGACGCGTAGCCCGGATGAAAAGAAGTGGAATCCGGGAACACGGTCCCGGATTGCGTTTCACTTCATCCGGGCTACCAATTAAACAAACAACAAGCTTCAGGTTTTCTCTGCGCCCTCTGCGCCTCTGCGGTGAATACAAAAAAACCTTTGTATTCTTTGCGTGTTTCGCGGATATAAATGACTATTCACGAGACATAAAAAAAGCCGGCTATCGCCGGCTTTGTTAATTCTTGCTGGTCTAGCTTACTAGTCTTCCAGTGCTTCGCTTCCAGTTTCTGGGCGATCCACCAGCTCGATATACGCCATCGGCGCTGAATCGCCTGGGCGGTAACCGCATTTCATGATACGGGTGTAACCACCGGGGCGTTCCTTGTAACGCGGGCCCAGTTCGTTGAACAATTTACCGACTATGGCCTTGTCACGCAGGCTGGCAAATGCCATACGGCGCTTGGCAACTGAATCTTCTTTTGCCATGGTAATCAGCGGCTCGGCAACACGACGCAACTCTTTTGCCTTGGGCAAAGTCGTCTTGATAATTTCGTGCTGAAACAGTGAGCTCGCC
>JBDLIZ010000782.1:0-2430 GCA_039714615.1 Pseudomonadota bacterium
GGTAGGTGTGTTCTGCCATTGCGCTCTGTCATTCCTCCAGTGTCAGTTTATCCTCGAGTCAATCAGTCTTCATATCATGGGTCGCGACATGAAAAACCACGTATTGGATTCATTAAAAACAGCAAGGACGCGTAGCCATGACTCTGATTCCAGGAAATCAATATTATCGATGACGCAAATGCCTTAAAAGCCCTGCTTAACCTTAATCGACAAGATCAGGCCGGGCCTGATTAGAAAAGGCTCGGAGCCACTATTGTGGAGTACGGGGTGTTGTACAGAACGTAGGGAGCAGATTTCAATTCAAACAAGCGTATTACGGTGGGGAGTCACAGCCGTCGACACCCCATGAACCTGGCGTGCTGAAGCACCTGCATGTGGTTGTATCCGGGTTATACCCCAGGCTTTCTGATGGCAGAATGGTGGTGAATGGGGGCGCATTCAGTGTAGCCTTGTTAAACAGCAGCAATGGAAGTTGAAAGTTGTTAATGGATGCGCGGACAAACTTTGTTTTCTCTAATGGTGTTTCACCAGGCTCCAGGTTCGTTGTTGAGTCATCACCTGCTGCATCAAGATACTCTATAGTTACTTCGCTTGTCGTTAAACCCTTGATATATCGGGGACTGCTATCAAGGCCATCGGGTTCGGAAAATATAGCAACCCTCCGTACCGCCGGGTGGTCGAATGGACACACCGCGGCCACCCTGGCGCCTCGACGTGTTACTTCATCCAGAAAATTCCATACAAAGACCAAACGGGAAACCTCAATGGCTCCGAACAGGACCGTGAGCATAACAGCAGCCCCGATGGCTGCTTCAACAGTCGTCAATCCCTGTTGCCGTTTTTTCATATTGCCCGCATGGTATGCGTGGCGGTCATTGTGAAACTGGCCACCGAGCCGAGTATTGGAATACCGCTGATAAATGGCGCATAGTCATAATTGGCGCTGACACGGACGTGGTCGACTGGAATGGTACCCAAAGGACCCAATTCGATCTCTGTGACGTTACTAACAAAAAAATTGGGCAGGACGCTGGTTGCGCCAGCCTGGGGAGAGCCGAAGACTATGAGATTCTCGGTCGTGATTTTCTTGGTTACATCAGGGATGCTTGAGTCAAGTGCAGTACTGGCATAGTAGCGAGAGCCTGCCTCAACGGCCTTCGTCAGGGTGGTGTACTGATAGATTGCACGTCCAACCTCTGCCGTCGCAAGCATAATCAGCAGCACCAGTGGCAGGGTAATCGCAAGCTCTATTACAACTAGACCACGCTGTAAGCCGGGTGATTGACAGGTACGCCCTGATCTCGTCAATGTTTTCATGAATCCGGACTGCCATGGTCTTTGTATAGAACAATTTTATAGGTATCGAAGGCATCCGGTGTTTTCGAGATTTCACCGTCGCCGGAACACTGACCAATGAATTGTCCCCATATCACCGGCATCCCTGCTACTTTTACAGCTTTATCAGTCGCAAAGAAGCACCCCACAGTCAGCACCGGCACATCAGTCTTGCCGGGCTCGACAATAGGGCTGCTGCAATCGGCGAGGACAATGCCAAGCTCGCGCCGCCTATTGTTCGCAGGTTGAATTCCAGGAAGGTATTGCGAATATAAAATATCACTATATGTATTATGATCGTCCGGGTTAGGACCATCAAATATGGTATTGAAGGAAGTAATGATGCTCGCAGCATTACCCGGCTCGGACGTGACTATGCTTCCATCTGTGGGGCATCCGGTTGTGAGTACACCCCCGCCTTGTTCAAACACCTCCTTTATGCAGTTTTTACCCGTTTTACCTGATTCGCATGTCATGTCCAGGAATTGGAAGTTTCCGGAACTGAGATCTGATTCGCCACCGCCGGTTGGTCCTCCTGCCTGGGCGCCGCAACTCTCACCCACTTCTGGTTCAAGATCAGCACAGTGAGTGCCCGGAGGGCAGTCTTTCAGGTAACACTTTTCCTCAGGCGAGGTCGGATTACCATCGGCATCTTCCTTGTACACATTAAAGCCGAAACACTGATCTCCTTCATATGGGCAATCGTCCTCGATCTTGCAGACATCATCCGCTCCGCAATCCCCGCACACCATCAATGGTGCAGGATTACAAGTGGTGATGTGTATGTAACCCGCCACAGCTGTCACATTCAATCCCAGGGTATCGATGCCAAAAATACGGACCAGCTGCGTGGATATGGAATAATTATCCACTGTGCAGCGGATGTAGCGTGGATTCGTAACGGCTGCAGAAAACGCACCTTCGAGTGTTTCGGAAAACTCTACAATGATGTCATTCAGCCCCACGCTTGCAAATGCGGTTCCGCGATTTTCCAGTAAGGTGTTTTTGGCTGCGATCCTGGCTGCAGCCATTTTGGTATCGGAATCTCCAGGTGTCTGTATCATGACTTCGGCGCCGCTCAGTGCACATGCATCC
>JBDLIZ010000783.1:0-2413 GCA_039714615.1 Pseudomonadota bacterium
TGCCGCCAGATCAGGTCGACCAGGTGGCCGAGCGGCATCTTCAGCGCCCACGGGATGCCCGCCCAGAACCCCAGGGCAGCGAGAAACTCCGCCGAGAGTCCGAGATAGTCCTTGACGAAAAAGGTACCGACAATAGCCGTCAGGCCCGAAACGCCGTAGGCGACGTAGACCATCAGGGGCGGCAGGTAGGAGAGACGGAACTCGCGTCCGAGTTCCAGGATCGTGCGGTCAAACCAGCGGTAGGCGCGTGTCAGCATGGCGGGGCAGGATACTGGGATACGGTGGTTCTGACAAATGCTTTCGAGCAGGGAAAAAGGGGGATATACCAGATGACACTTGCTGTAGGAGCGGAGGATTATATTCGCGAAGTATTTGAATCTTCCTTGTGGAATAATCGGGGTCTGTCCCCAATTCATGTTATGTTAATAGAGGAACTTTTAGTATGGCAAAGATGCCAATGGGGGGGTAGGTGAGGTTAACGGAAATCGTTGGTTGATTAATAAATGCGCTACTGGTGGGTAAATCAGAACCAGACCTTTGATCATGAATTCAATGGTGGCTTTCTTTGGTCGCCGAAACGCAGAGCAAATAATGCTCGCAATCCATTCTATGAGTTTATGCGGGAAGTGGCGCCAGGTGACGTCATTTTGTCATTCAAAGATACCTATATTAAAGCAATAGGAATTGCACAGTCGCATTGCTATGAAGCACCGAAACCGGATTTTGGAGGGTTGGGTTCCAACTGGAGTAATATTGGTTGGAAGGTTGAGGTTCACTATTTCAATCTCACCAATCAGATTAAACCTGCCGATGAGATGGCTGTCTTAAAGCCATTATTACCTTCGCAGTACTCACCTTTACAGGCAACAGGACATGGTCAGCAGTCAGTCTATCTGACGTATTTACCCAACAAGCTGGCGAATGCCTTAGTTGAGTTAATTGGGTTCGAGGCAAAAAAACTTATACAAGGCAGCCAAGTTTTAGATGAGGAGTCAATTGAGCTTGCTGCGCCAGATATCAATCGATGGGAAGACCATATAGTTGAATCCATAAATCAGGATGAAAAGGTAGAAGAAACGGAGCGAGAAGCCCTGGTTATGGCGCGTAGAGGTCAGGGTAAATTCAAGAGGAATGTACAACAGATTGAGAGTCGATGCCGAATAACCGGCGTCGAAAAATATGAACACCTCATTGCTAGCCATTGCAAGCCCTGGCGTGACTGCGAGTCCCATGAAGAGCGGCTTAATGGCGAGAATGGTTTATTACTTACACCCAGCATAGATCATTTGTTCGACCGAGGTTTTATCTCATTTAAAGGTGATGGACGGCTTCTTGTTTCAGAGGTTGCGCATAAGGAATCACTCCGGCGTATGGGAGTGCCGGTTGATGAGGTTAAAAATGTAGGGAGTTTCACTGAAGGGCAAAAGCGGTATCTTGAATATCACCGCGAGTATTTATTCTTAGAAGCAAACATTTAATGCCACTGAGACGACTTTGATCGCTGAGGCAAATAAGTGAAAAATGTATCCGGCCCCTTTTCTAAGAGGAGTTGCATGTGGTTATGGTTGATAGAAATTTAGAATGTTTTATTTTGGGGGATCAGCCAACGACTTGTGGATTGTGTGGTGTGCGAACAGATTTTGATGTTGAAGAAGATAATACGCAAATTCATCAATGTTTGAATCGAGAGTGTAGGTATCAATTTATTGCAGTTAGTGAAGCAGATGAATGAGCACCCTACATACTATAAGAATTCTATAGAATGCATAAAAATGGTGTCAGAACACGTTTGCTACTCATATTAGAATTAAATGTGCTCTGACACCATTTCTCTCCTTAGAATATTTCCGGGTTACAAAAAAAGGCTGCACGGGCCGCTAGCTCTTGAAAGAATGGGATTAAACAGAATTAGGGAAGAGTGTTTACATTTCGACATGTGGCTATCAAAGTTAGATGCGTTTGCAGATGCTTAATCAATAGATTTGATAAATACATTAAAGCGCGTACTTAACTGGGTGACCGATGCGCAGAAGATCGGCGATGAAAAAAAGGGCCGGATACATTTCACATTTTTCATACAAGAGATGTGTGCCGCTACATTAGACCTGAAAATGTATCCGGCTCCTTTTTTGCTACACTACAGTGCCGAATCATGACCACATGGAAAACCCTTTGTTGCGTAATCTCCGTTTTATAGTCTTGTTTGCGCTTTCCATGCAGCTGCTTTTTGCCTGCGCATCTTACGGGACGATCAGTAATCAACCCATTACCGATGTCGAGCCTTCTGCAAGATACGCGATAAATCAAGCGGTGAATTCAGGCCGCTCCAACGAAGTCACCATGGTCTTGGCATTTTCAGGGGGCGGAACACGTGCAGCCGCACTGGCTTACGGTGTGCTGGAAGCCATGCGCG
>JBDLIZ010000784.1:0-2404 GCA_039714615.1 Pseudomonadota bacterium
GACGGAGGCCATTTGGCCTCCTCTGACCCGATGTCGCAACGCCGAAGACGGACGATAAGGCAAGCCAGGTGGGGAAGTTATTTCGGTAGCATTCCTAAGACAAAATTGCCGGGACGAGAAGCACTGCTTCGGGCGGGTTTGCCAGGGAAGGCAAATCCCCGGTTTTTGACGAGATTAAGGATCCTCTAGGAGCCTGTTGGACTTAGGCGATCGTAGCGAGGGAAAGACGGTCTGAGGCGGATTTGTCGATCGTTTGAGGCGAATAGCCGTAGCGTGTAACGAATAGGATCGACAAATCTGTCCAAGTCCGGCTTTTCCGCAGTAGATCGTCCTAAATCCGACAGGCTCCTAGACCTTCTTGCGCCTGCTGAAATGAGCGGCGTACGGCAATCGATTGGCTTCATTCTGAGTCCCTGATAGTGGAACCCCACTCCAAATTCAAATGAACACCGAATAAATCTGGACCAGGTCCAGCAAACCACCTTCCGTAATTTCTTGAATTTCGCCCGGCCTGTGTCAGGCTAGGCAAGAGAGCGGGACAGCTCGGTCGACGTTGGCCACTAAATGTTGCATTGCACAATTAAGGGCGTTATAGTTGATCCATGAGCCACTGATGGCGCATGGGGGAATCGGTGTATTGATTATGAACGAAGTCTCCGAACAAAAGACGGTGATCAGTCAGGATCGAATGTTTCGTGCCTGGCTGGGGCGTATGACCTTCGGTCTGTCGCCACCGGCGCTGATGCTGGCCTATCTGGACTGGCTGGTACACCTTGCGGTCTCGCCCGGCAAGCAGGCCGAGTTGTGGCGGAAGGCGGTACGCAAGGCGCTGCGCCTAGGTATTTACTCATTGAAGTGTGCAACAAATACCGGTACCTCGCCATGCATCGAGCCCTTGTCGTATGACCGGCGGTTCGTAACTGAGCCCTGGCAGGGCTGGCCTTACAATCTGATCTATCAATCCTTTCTCTCCACTCAGCAATGGTGGCACAATGCCAGCACCGATGTGCACGGCGTTTCCCGTCACCATCAGGATGCGGTATCGTTCGCCGCACGTCAGATACTGGATGTGTTTTCACCATCTAATTTCCTGCTCACCAATCCGGAGATCATGCAAAAGACCCTGGCGCAGGGGGGGATGAATCTGGCGCGCGGGTGGCAGAATTTCATCGAGGACTGGGAGCGGGCCTTTGGCGGCAAAAGACCCGTTGGTGTGGAGCGATATCAGGTGGGCGTGAACGTGGCCGTGACACCGGGCAAGGTAGTGTTCAGAAATGAGCTCATCGAGTTGATCCAGTATGCCCCCGTTACGGAAAAGGTACATCGTGAACCGGTGCTCATCGTGCCTGCATGGATCATGAAGTATTATATCCTGGATCTCTCTCCTCACAACTCGATGGTCAAGTATCTCGTCGAGCGTGGTCATACGGTATTCATGATCTCTTGGAAAAACCCGGATGCGCAAGACCGTCATCTGGGCATGGAGGACTACCGTTCGCTGGGTATCATGGCCGCGATAAACGTTATCTCGACGATCCAGGCGCAACACCGGATTCATGCGGTCGGTTACTGTCTGGGTGGCACGCTGCTGATGATCGCGGCCGCCGCCATGGCGCACGAGGACGATGACCGGTTCGCCAGCATCACGCTGTTAGCGGCGCAGACCGATTTCAGCGAGGCCGGTGAGCTGATGTTGTTCATCGATGAGAGCCAACTGACCTTTCTTGAGGACATGATGTGGGAGCAAGGCTATTTGGATGCCAAGCAGATGTCCGGGGCCTTTCAGCTGCTGCGTTCCAATGATCTGATCTGGTCGACCATGGTTCATGACTACCTGCTGGGCAAGCGCCAGCCGATGACCGATCTGATGGCCTGGAATACTGACACTACGCGCATGCCCTATCGCATGCATTCGGAGTATCTCAAGCGTCTGTTCCTGAATAACGATCTCGCCGAGGGACGTTGCAGGGTCAATGGTTCGCCCGTCACCATTAGCGATATCAGGGTTCCCATATTCGCGGTCGCCACCACCAAGGACCACGTCGCTCCCTGGCAGTCGGTGTACAAAATCAATCTGCTGGCGGATACCGAGGTGACCTTCCTGCTCACCAGCGGCGGACACAACGCGGGAATTGTCAGTGAGCCGGGCCATCCGCGGCGCAGTTTCCAGATCGTCACCCGCCAGGAAGGCGATAGGTTCGTGGATCCCAAAACATGGCAGGCTACTGTTCCCACACGGCAAGGATCCTGGTGGCCTGTCTGGGCAACCTGGCTGGAAGAGATTTCCGGCGACGGGGAGTCGCTGCCCGCCATGGGCGCACCCGAACACGGTTACCCCCCATTACAGGATGCCCCGGGAAGCTACGTCATGCTTGGGAATAATGACGAGTCGTAGGTCTTCCTA
>JBDLIZ010000785.1:0-2365 GCA_039714615.1 Pseudomonadota bacterium
CCCATAGCGACCGCCAAAGAAGATGGGGGGGCATTGAATGTTCTGGCAGCGTTGGCGCTCGGTTCAAGAGACTACTGCGCGTAAAGCGAAACGTGCCTGCGCGCTTATCGTGCTATGCGTGGGCACAACACAGGTCGATTCAGTTGATATCACAGAACTCCAGGTTTTTGAAAATAGTGGTGTCTATCATATAAACGTGGTTACTGTAATCGATGCCCCAGCGGAATACGTACACAAAGTACTGACAGACTATGTGCACATATATCGGTTAAACCCTTCCATCACAGAAAGCCAGATTCTGCCTTCCACCGGTAATGGGGCTGTCAGAGTAAGAATCCGCATATTGGACTGTATCTTCATTTTTTGCATGGAGCTTGATTGGGTAGAAGATGTTTACGAATTGCCCCCGTATGATTTACGCACAATTATTGTCCCCTCCCTAAGCAATTTTCAGTCAGGCAAAACAGACTGGGTGATAGAACCAGAAGGAGAGCACAGTCAGGTTATCTACGAGGCGAAACTGGAGCCGGATTTCGTAATACTTCCGATCATTGGTCCCTTTCTTATCAAAGAAAAACTGCGTAAAAAAATGGTGGTTAGCATGGCGAGGATTGAATGTTTTGCGAAAATCCAGGAAGAACTGGATTGGAGTCCCCATCTACAGGTTGCCAGCGTCGAGATTGATACTTTATGTGGTGAAAAATGTGATGCCGATACTGGTCAATGTCCGCAATGAATATCCAGTTAATTTGTCTCGGCCTGGCCACTCTCCTGCACCTGACTGGATGCGTTACCCAGCAACGGGTTAGTTACCAGTATGATGTCATACCTATCATAGAGACCAGGTGCCTTAAATGTCATACGCCGCCCAAGGGCGTGGGCTACCTGAGGAGCCGATTAAGTATGGAATCCTACGAGTCGCTTATGGAAGGCACAATATACGGGCCCGTGATTGTACCGGGGGACAGCCGACACAGTGTTCTTAATATTCTGGTTGAAGGACGGCTTAATGCATCCATGCGTACACCGCACCCTCTTACCGCAGAGGAGATTGCGATATTGCGCTTGTGGGTCGATCAAGGGGCGAAAAACAATTAATTTTGATTAACGGGGTTCGGACAACCGGATCATCCAGTAACACGGGCAAGAGTGCATCATCGACCACTGCATAAGCTCTTCCGCTGCATAGTGCTCCTGGTCGCCAGAAAGCAGACATTCAGGATTGAGAAACGAGTGACTGCTCATGGCCGTACTCGGACTAATCGACTGATTCTACAATAAAATTTCACTAAAAGACGGAGGACATCCCAACTCGGACATTCAAATGTATAAAGTGATGCTGGTTATCGAGGCAAACTCAAATTAGACTGCGGGATACCAAACGTCAATAACAGGGAGATAAGTCAATGCACATTAATATGCGCGCGGTTTTGATTGTGATTCTGATCGCTGCCCTGTCGGGTATCGGCATGATTCGTGTAGCAGCAGCTGCCAGTGCTGAGGAAATTGATACAAAGGTAAGTGGTGCACTTGCGGAGTTCAGAAAGGAGGTTCCCGGCGGTACCGAATTTCTTAATAAGGCCAGTGGGGTTCTGGTGTTCCCCGATGTGATCAAGGCCGGGTTGATCGTTGGTGGCGAGTATGGTGCGGGTGCGCTGCGTATCGGCGGCAAGACCGTGCAGTACTACAACATTGCCAGTGCTTCCTTCGGTTTTCAGATTGGGGCACAGCAGTATGCTATCGTCATGGTTTTTCTGAATAACGAAGCCCTTCAGAAATTCCGTGACAGCAAAGGTTGGGAAGCCGGTGTAGATGGCTCGGTAGCGATTGCCGAGTGGGGTGCGGGTGAGGATATAAATACCCAGAACTTCAAGGACCCGATCGTAGGATTTGTATTCAGCAACAAAGGGCTGATGGCTGGCATTTCAATCGAGGGTTCCAAGATCACAGAAATCGAAAAATGATGCGCAAACATGACAAATGATGGCCTGTTTGCGACGTTCTTGTGGTGACCTTCGAGGTCAACCGTACTCTTGTCGTGAAAGACAAGTAGTGACCGTACTCGGAAGTTCCTGAGGTAAGCGGCTGAGTTTTTTACTAAACGGGAACTATCAACCCCAAACATACGTTGTGTCCCTGGTGATGTGAAACGGAGTATCTCAGCGTTATCTCAGACAAGTGCCCGCCAAGCCACCAGCAAGGCAGCGAGGAATGGAATTTCCGAGAACGCATAGCAGTCAATAGACAAATCAACTCGTAGATCCGGTTCCCTGGTATCCAACATGACGGACATGTTCCCGATCTGGACAGATAACCTCACAATAGGAGACCAGCCTTGGTTGACAGGGCTGTTGATCCTGGCAGT
>JBDLIZ010000786.1:0-2354 GCA_039714615.1 Pseudomonadota bacterium
GAAGCCATGATTTTACCCCCGTCAGAAGTCTGATTGCACCTGGTGCATAACAAGTCTGGCACAGCACCAACAGATGTGAAGTTTTCTGTCAGCCTGGCGGGTAGACAGACCGGTTTTTTGATTGAATTCAAATCGCTCTGTATCTCCACATTCCAGGGTTTGCCGGTACAGTGATTGTCTACTCAACGGAATATGCCAGGATCTGACTGATCTCTGTCAGCGTGTGGCCTGATTCACTGTGCCATGCATCAATGGCCTGTTGTACCGCCGCCCAGTCCCTGTTTGGTGTTGGCATTTTGTCAATAATGCCTTCACGTTTCAGGGCCTTCAGGATGTTAAATTGCATCCAAAAGTGGCCCACCATTTGTACTGAAATATGCACCACCAGAACCGCTGTAAATATTTGGCTACAAACTAACAACTCATAGCGGAGATGGGTCAGAGCAGAATGCAAATATCCAACTCTATTGGATCTATTTTCGTTGCAAATAAACACCCTTTAATCACAGTCCAAGGAAAAGGTTTGGCCAGGACCGCTCCCCGGCTTTGATTCCCCACGTTACTCAATCAGTTACTTGCCGGGATAACTCGAGTGCTGCCACTTTTGGGCACAGTTGTTAGATACCAGCGGTAATTCTTTCCTTCCGATTACCAGTAAATTTTTCCCTTTATTCTCATCTCTTCAACCAAATAAAGTTGATAGTATGCTTCATCTTTTATGAGATGAAGAACAAGTCAGAAAATGGCGGTGAACGTCTGGTTGACTATCTGCGGGCATTCACATAATGACAGTCATACACATGTTTTGTAGCTCTTGTCACCGATCTCCGCCATGGCGATGAGGGTATGCCTAAGAGTGGTAAGTGGCACCATGTCTGCGACTGTCGGCAACCGCTTCGACCCGGCCGTTTTTCTCCCGGATGGCGATATTCAAAGCACCGAAGTACATATCCCTGTTTTCAAAAGGTCTTAGCTTGAAATGCTGTTTCAGGCTGTCAGGGTTCACACCCGGCTCATGCTGAACAACATACTGATCATCCTGGTAGTCGACGTGAAGACGTGGTGCATTCACCGACGCTTGCGGGTCGAGTTTATGGTGGGCGAGATTAACCCAGCCTTGGGTGATGGTGGTGGTGATTCTGCTAGCGCCGGGAGAACCCAGGGCGATCACCCTGCCGTCATTATTCCAGGCGACGGTGGGTGACATATTGGAGACGAAACGCTGCTGTGGTTTAAGGGTGAAAAAACCGTGAGGATTTAATTCCGGCTCACCCAGGCTATTATTGCAGGTTATCCCGGTTCCCGGGATGGTGATTCCCGAACCATAGCCATTACTCATGGTAATTGAAATAGCTGCACCATCACTCGAGATGATGCTCATATGCAGCGTGTTGGGTGACATCCTTTTATCTAAATATTTTTTCAGCCACGCTCTTTCCAGAATTTTAAATGCTCGCTTATTACACCATTGACCTGCAGCCTCTTCGTGACGAAGATTAAGCATGGACTCCTGAGCCCTGGCTAGAAGCAGGGTTTTGTTTTCCGGGCTTATGTCGAGATTCCATCGACTGTCAATCATTCCGATCATGGATCCAACCATGGCGCCGCCGATTGATGGAGGGGGGTTAAGGGCCAGTTTATAATCTTGAGAAGAGATCACAAGGGGTTCCCTGACAATGGCGCGGTAGTTGGCCATGTCCCTGCGTTTCAGATACCCGTCATTGGATTGAATCTCCTGTTCAAAGGCCTCTGCAATGTAACCCTCATAGAAAACCCGTGCACCTTCAGTTGCGATGGCCTCAAGAGTTTGGTCGTAATCCGGTAGTGTGAAGACGTCATTTTCCCGAATTGGCCTCCCCGTCGGGAAAAAACTTTTTCGGCTTTCAATTTGAGGATAAAAGATAGGTTTGCCTGCCAACTCAAGCCAGGCAGCCAGGGTCATATTTGCTGCGACCCCCTCTTTGGCCATTTGAATGATCGGTGCCATGATTTCTTTCCACGGCATTTTTCCGTAGCGCTTCCATGTTTCTTCCAGCGCCTTCAGCATGCCTGGGATTGCGATCGATCCATGCCCGACATTGACTGCTATGCCATCGCCATAAGGCACCACAACCTCTCTCCAGGCGTGTGCCTTCACGCTGGATATTTCGGGCATGGAGTCAGCTCCGTCAATGACGACAGGCTTCTCTCCGGGAAGCTTTATTGTGATGAAGGCGCTGCCGCCGAGGCTGCACATGAGGACTTCGGCCAGACTTGCTGCAAGCGCACAGCCCACGGCAACATCAACGGCATTTCCCCCGCTTTCGGCAATAATCTGTCCAGCCCTGACGGTTTCGGGTGAATCTGCGGCAATG
>JBDLIZ010000787.1:0-2318 GCA_039714615.1 Pseudomonadota bacterium
AATAAGTCGTAACGTTTAAATTATGGCGTCAACTGGCTGCCTATCACACCCTTATAGGGTGTATCAAAACCACGTTCTAAGAACGTGGATGTTTACTTTGGTGATCTAGATACCGTTAATAAATATTTCTTGATTACCACCAATATTCAGCCATAGTTACGGAATTCAATGAAAAACATAGGCTTAATATAATGTTGTGCAAATCTTGCCCGGCCAAACCAGCGTGTTTATTGTGGGAATGTCTTCGCAGATTAAGCACTTACAGCGGCGTATGTAAGTATGGCTGAAGTTCAGTGGTAATCAAGAAATATTTTGAAATGGCTAATTCGTAAACCGTCTGCCAGGCAGGAGAAGTCGAATGACAATACAAGCAAAAACCCCATCCCAAAGGCCTGTCAGTGATCGAAGAAACTTACTTAAGTGGGCGGCTGTCACGGTTGGGACGATTGCGGTATCCGGGGTGTCCAGCAATGTCGATGTCCCGGGGTCAGAGGCGAAAGAGGCCTCTATAAAGCCTCGGAAAAAAGGTTATCACGTCACGCCTCATATCAAAACGTACTACGAAAAAGCGCGTTTTTGATCCCCGGTGACCTTGATATCCCACCCTAGATAGAGCAGGAGGTAGATAATGAAATTGATCCGCAGGCGAACGCCGAGCCCAAATGAAACTAATAGTAACCAATCTTCCATGCCGGGCAGTGCGGGTAAGGCCATTGATCGACGCACCTTTCTCCAACAATCCGGGCTTATGGTCGGCGGTAGTGCCCTGGCTGGCACGGTACCGTTGTCGATGATGCAGAAAGTCGCAGCGGCCCCTGCAGAACAGGAATCGAAGGTGGAAATAAAACGCAGTATTTGTACCCACTGCTCGGTGGGCTGCGGGGTAATCGCTGAGATCGAAAATGGTGTCTGGATAGGTCAGGAACCCGATTTTGAGTCTCCATTCAATCTTGGTGCACATTGTTCCAAGGGGGCCGCGGTACGCGAACACGGTATTGGCGAGCATCGGCTCAGATACCCCACCAAGTTGGTTGATGGTAAATGGAAGCGTATCTCATGGGATGAAGCCATGGATGAAATCGGTGAGCAGGTGATGAAGATTCGCGGAGAGTCAGGGCCCGATGCCGTCTACTGGTTAGGGTCTGCAAAGTTCAGCAATGAGCAGGCTTATCTGTTTCGTAAGTTTGCCGCGTTGTGGGGTACCAATAACGTCGATCACCAGGCACGCATCTGTCATTCAACCACGGTGGCGGGGGTGGCGAACACCTGGGGTTATGGTGCGATGACCAATTCTTACAACGACATGCATAACTCTAAGGCGATGTTTTTTATCGGCAGTAATGCGGCCGAGGCGCACCCAGTGGCCATGCAGCATATCCTGCGCGGTAAAGAAAATGGTGCCAAGATGATCGTGGTCGATCCGCGTTTTACGCGCACCGCTGCCCATGCGGATCAGTATGTCAGAATCCGCCCGGGAACCGATATCGCGTTGATCTGGGGGATTCTTTGGCATGTCTTTGAGAACGGGTGGGAGGATACGGAATATATAAATCAGCGGGTATATGGCATAGACGAAATACGTGATGAGGTCGCCAAATGGCCGCCGAAAGAAGTGGAGCGGGTATCCGGTATACCCGAGCAAGAGGTCTTAAAAGCGGCTAAGACCTTGGCTGAAAATCGACCTGGGACCATCGTCTGGTGTATGGGAGGCACTCAGCACACCATTGGCAATAATAATACCCGCGCCTACTGTGTCATGCAGCTTGCT
Source organism: Pseudomonadota bacterium (assembly GCA_039714615.1). Lineage (GTDB taxonomy): Bacteria > Pseudomonadota > Gammaproteobacteria > JAAEPA01 > JAAEPA01 > JAAEPA01. The sequence goes on from JBDLIZ010000787.1 coordinate 1,769, forward strand.
TTGGGTAATATCGGCAAGGCTGGCGGCGGGGCCAATATCTTCCGTGGCCACGATAACGTACAGGGAGCTACGGATCTGGGCATATTGTCACATACCTTGCCTGGTTATTACGGGCTGTCCGAGGGGGCATGGAAACACTGGTCCAAGGTATGGGGGCTGGACTATGAGTGGGTGAAGTCTCGGTTTGCTGCCGAAAAGGTTACTGGAGATAAAGGCAAGCCCGTGCAACCCATGAACTACAAGGGTATTCCGGTATCGCGCTGGGTGGACGGTGTCTTGGAAGATAAGAATAACATCGGTCAGGAGGATAATATCCGTGCCATGTTCTACTGGGGACATGCGGTAAACAGTCAGACCCGTGGCCCAGAGATGAAGAAGGCGATGGAAAAGCTCGATCTGATGGTCATTGTGGACCCCCATCCCTCCCATGCGGCGGTGATGAGCGATCGCAGGGATGGCATCTATCTGTTACCCGCAGCGACCCAATTCGAGACCTATGGGTCGGTTACCGCCTCGAATCGTTCGCTGCAATGGCGTGAGAAGGTGATTG
>JBDLIZ010000788.1:0-2301 GCA_039714615.1 Pseudomonadota bacterium
GAAATCCCAGCGGCAGATGTTTCGGCCACCGGCCAGGCCTCCGTGGAAATCCCAACGGCAGATGTTTCGGCCACCGGCCAGGCCTCCGCGGAAATCCCAACGGCAGACGTTTCGGCCTCAGACCAGGCCTCCGCGGAAATCCAAAGTGCCAGTGATTCGGCCTCAGATGCAACCCCTCCCCCAGAAACAGTACAATCCATACCTAGATATTATGCACCATATGATTTCTGGGAAAGGCGATCGCAGTATCTTCGCGACTGCAGTGACAAACGCCGTGAAACCATGCAAAGGCGCAGTGACCAGATCAGGGAGTGGACGGACACTCGTCATCACCGGCACAATCCAGCGTCGGAGCCCATTCGCCAATCCATGGAAAACCGACATCAATGGCACCGCAAGAATACCGATGCCCGGAGACGTTGGGTAAACCCCAGAGGGGCTTATATGAGCGATAGGTCCAAGGCGCGTCAACTCTATTTTGACCAGCTTTCCGAAGAGCGCATGAAATATTTTGACTCGATCATAGGCACTCACCCCTGGGGCCCGTATTCTTACCCCTATTAATCGATGTACGCAGTATTGCACCTGTCGCGCACGCCTTAGGAATGGCTCAATAATTACTTGGTTATTTAACGCTCAGATTTGGTCTGTATTTGGACGATCTGATTGAGTAAAAGTGTAGGAATAGTGGTTCTATTTTGAGGTTTTACGATTGAAGATCGTTCAAAGACGGGCTGAAGATGAGATGTAAAATAGCTAAGTTATTGTTGAGCCATTCCTTAAGACGATTCGACCTTGCGTTGCCCTTCGCCTTGATCCGGCAAGGGCAATGGCACCCACCATTCAGCAACACGATGGCCTGTCCGTCATGCCTGTGAATCGCTTTTTACTGTTTAACAAAGGGGCATAACTCGATACTACCGATCACTTGCCGGGGATCGGTCTCCCATTTCTGGTGACTCGCCGCAAGAGATCCGGTCTGCTTAACTTGGATAGATGAGTTGTAAGAAAGGTGTTAGGCTTAGCGCCTTTTGCCGCCCTGACTCAATTGGTCCCAAAGTGAGGATCGCCGATTATTCTCGTCATTATCGTAGACACTAGAGGAGTATGGAGAAAAAATGGTTGATGTGTTACTGCAATACGGGCTCTTTTTAGCAAAAGTCGTCACCATAATCGTCGCCCTCGGTGTCCTCATTGCCACGATCTTTTCCTTCTCGCACAAAGCCAAGCACGAGGATAAACTCGAGGTCAAAAACCTGAATGAAAAATTCAGGCATATGACCCTGGCTATGAAGAGAAGCATCTTTTCGAAAAAAGAGTTTAAAAAGGAACTCAAGGCTGAAAAACTCAGGCTCAAAGAAGAAAAGAAAAAGACGGTGCCCGAAGGGAAGGAGCAAAAGAAAAGGATCTTTGTCATCAACTTTCACGGCGATATCAAGGCCACGGCGGTGGCCTCGTTGCGTGAGGAGGTCACAGCTATCCTATCTTTGGCCACCCCGAAGGATGAAGTGCTGTTACGTCTGGAGAACGCCGGGGGTCTGGTGCACGAACACGGCCTGGCGGCCTCTCAACTGCAGAGAATCAGGACACGAGGAATAGCACTGACCATAGCGGTGGACAAGGTAGCCGCCAGCGGTGGCTATATGATGGCCTGTGTCGGCAACCGAGTCATCGCCGCTCCCTTTGCCGTTCTGGGTTCGATCGGGGTGCTCGCCCAACTTCCCAATTTCAACCGCTTACTGAAGCAAAAGGGAATAGACTTCGAACTGATCAAGGCAGGCGAGCTCAAGAGAACCCTCACGCTGTTCGGAGAAAATACCGACCAAGACCGTGCCAGGTTCAAGGAACAAATTGAAGACACCCATTCCCTGTTTAAGGACTTCGTCGCGGAAAACCGACCCAGTCTGGATATCGATAAAGTGGCCAGCGGCGATCATTGGTTCGGTAAACGAGCCCTGGATCTAAAGCTCGTCGATGAACTACAAACCAGCGATGACTATCTACTGCTGGCCGGCAAGGAAGCAGATCTCTATGAGGTCACCTATTCCGCGGGTAAATCTATCACCGAAAAACTGGCCTCGGTGATAGAACATTCCGCCGATAGACTGCTCTTAAGCTGGTGGCAGCGAAGCCGCGAACAACAGTTTTTTACCTAGGAGCCTCTGGCGGACAGGGGAGGAAAAGTCCTCTTCGAGAAAATGGCGCATCTGTTCCAGGGTCGTCATGTCGTTGTCGTTCATGTGGGTCACCATAGGTTCCCATCATGAACAGGATTTCCCTCCGTATCAGACTCATTTCATA
>JBDLIZ010000789.1:0-2275 GCA_039714615.1 Pseudomonadota bacterium
ACCGCGGCCGTGTAAACGTATACGGTACATAGCAACTCCTTCCGATAATCGCCTCACTTGCAGAGCAAGGAGAACCTAGGAGGCTGTCCGAGAAGAGACTGATCTACTGCGGACGAGCCTGATTGGCCAGATTTCCCGCTCCTTTTCGTTAAATAGCCCAACTATTCGCCTCAAACGATCGAAAAATCTGACTCAACCGGGCTCGCCCCCGCTACGATCGCTATTCTCGGACAGCCTCCTAGGTGTAATCCGGCGACGATGAAAACAATGAATAGCGTCGGAAGCTCATGGCTCTTTTCACGCGCTCAACAGCAAGTTTCATGGATGCCATGCGGGGTGATATCTGCTTGTCCTTGACGGCCTCCAGTACCATTGCTGTGTTACGCCGTAGCTTTTCCTCAATCGTTTGAAAGGCAGCAGCCTGACTGGCACCCTGATACTCCATGGCGGCACAGATCACACCGCCGGCATTGGCGATGAAATCGGGAACGCAGAGCATACCCTTGTCATGCAAATATTTTTCAGCCCCGTGAGTAAACGGGATATTGGCACCTTCCACGACAAGTCTTGTATTGAGACGGTGCACATTGTCTTCGTTGACGACATCTGGTCTAGCGGCCGGGATCCAGATGTCGCATTCCACATCGATCACATTATCACGATCCATCTTTCTGGCATCAGCATAATCTATAACCCCCTTGCCGGCCTGCTTTAATGCCAGTAGTGCATCGACATCCAGTCCATCCGGATTATGGATAGCACCACGCGAATCGGCGACCGCCACTAACATTGCCCCCTTGGCAGCCAGGAAGCGGCTAACACTTTTACCGACCGCACCGAATCCTTGTAGCACAAAGCGGGCCCCTTGCAGTTCAAAATCGCACGACTTCACAGCAACATCAACCACATGGCTCAATCCCCAACCGGTGGCGCCAATTTCATCCAGCGGAATGCCGCCAATTTCACGGGGCAGACCTACCACGCGACCGATCTCGTCTCTGATCCAGGCCATACACTCTTCGTCAGTACCCATGTCCGGGGCGAAGATATAGGTTTCTTCATTACGCAACGCATTAGCCAGAGCACGAATCAAATTTTCCTTGTCTGTCTTTGGCATTTTGGGATCACCATACAGCACCACCTTACCGCCGCCATGAGGCAAATCAGCAGCCGCGTTCTTGAAGGTCATGGCCCTGGCTAGCCGAAAGCATTCCTCAGTGCTGACATCCGCTGCCATACGCACACCCCCGATAGCGGGCCCCTTGGCGACATTGTCCACCACCAGGATGGCCTTCAGATTTTCGGACGGTTCATGAATATGAATGACCTTTAAAGGGCCAAGTTCATCCGCGTATTTGAAAACATCTTCCATCTATTCCCTCCGCTCCGAACTATCGCTTTTCCATTTTATCAATATACATTATGTTACGCTCTGTGCTTCGGATCTGAGGTGCAACGCCTTGCGATCGATTTTGCCGGTTGCCGTCTTGGGCAGTTTTTCTACCTCGTGCCAACAGTCCGGCACCTTGTATGCGGCCAGACGTTCCTCTGCCCACGCCTGAAGGCCGCTGATGTCCACGTGGGACGTACCCGATTCCCACTCGACATATGCCTCCAGTACTGCGCCATAATGCGGGTCGGGAACGCCCACTACGCAACTTTCCTTTACATCCGGGTGTGAGTCGATGACATCTTCAACTTCGTGAGGCCCCACATTGGAACCGCCGTGAATAATGATCTCCCGGTTGCGGTCACGAAACTTGTAGAAGCCGTCCTCGTCACGGGTCGCAATATCACCACTGTGCAACCAACCGTCGCGCAGAGCCTTTCTGGTATGCTCGGGATCTTCCCAGTACCTGCACATAACGCTGTCGCCCTGCACCAGGATCTCACCCTCTTCCCCCGTATCGACATCATTGCCCTCGGCATCTATCAGTCGAAGCTTAATGCCTTTCGCCGGTACACCGATCGTGCCGCTACGGCTAGGGCCTGATGGCCGGTTCGACAGATACCCCTCGCATTCGGTCATTCCAAAGGCCTGCAGCAGATCGCGGCCCATACGCTTCCTGAAGCGCTGATAGAGGTCATGTGAGCACTCGTCACCGGCGACGAAGCAGGCTTTCAGTGAAGACAAGTTCAGCTTTTCGGCGAGTGGGCTTTCCAGCATCTCCAGCAACATGGTCGGCAGCACAAGCGTGGTGTCGACATGAAAACGATCGATGGCCTGCAGGAGATTATCGGCCTGTAGCTCCGGCACCAATACGAGTGTGCAACC
>JBDLIZ010000790.1:0-2274 GCA_039714615.1 Pseudomonadota bacterium
CGTGCCGTAGGTGGCTGCAACGTTTGGGGAAAACATCCTTTCTTTTTTGAACCCGAAGGGGAACACTCTGCCCAGAGTGGTGCCTTGGGGGCTGCACTGACCGGCGGAAAATATATTTCAAATGCCTCATCGAGCCAGGGAATATTATATGGCCTCGAATCGCACTATGTAACGGTTGGAAAAAAGATCGGTGGTTTTGTTTTGCAAATCGCCGCCCGCGCCGTCTCCAAGCAATCCTTAAACGTCATGGCGGGTCATGACGATGTATACGCCCTGCTCCCCTGCGGTTATACAATCTTGTTCGGCAGCAATCCGCAAGAGGCCGCGGACCTGGCAGCCATGGCCTACCGGATCAGCGCCCTATCACTGATTCCTGTCGCCAATGCCATGGACGGCTTTGCAACGAGCCACATCCAGAGTGAAACCCTGATACCCGAACCGGAATTGCTCAAGGAATACCTAGGTGACCCGGAGGATCGCATCAAGGCGCCTACGGTGGCTCAAGAGATGTTATTCGGGGCCAAGGGGCGTGTCTTCCAGCTGCAACAATTCTTAAAGCGTCATCATTCGGGCATTCCAGGGGACGAGTCAAAAAAATTACAGGATTACCTCGTTCATAACGCCGATGAGATAGAGCGGGACAACCAAGGGAGGTCGATCCAACAGACCCTGACTTGGATACCGAAAGAGCTGCGTGCAAAATGGGCGAGACAATGGTTCAATGCCGCTGAAAAGGGCACTCGACAACTCATTCCCGCCCTGGTAGACATCCATAATCCTGGACTCACCGGTGGAGTACAGAACCAACCCGACTTTCAGGCCGGTGTGGTCGATCATCGAACCCATTTTGCCAATGAGGTTCCACGGTTCGTCAAACAGGCCATGCAAGAGTATGGCGAGCTGACGGGGCGGCATTATGATCCGGTAAAATCGTTTCATACCGATGATGCCGAACATATCATCGTCGGCCTGGGTTCGGTGACCGACGATGCGGAGGCCGTGGCCAGTTATTTACGCCGTCAGGAAAAGAAGGTGGGCGTGCTTTCCATCAAGCTACTTCATCCCTTCCCCGATGCGCAAGTAGTCGAGGCGTTGAAAGGCAAACAAGCAGTGACCGTGCTCGAACGCTGCGATGCCACCACATTGACCAATCTGGTCACACAGGCGCTGGTCAAGGCACTGGAAAATGCCGAACTGATTCGTCATCAGGGCATTCCAGCAATGGCCCGCATACCCAAGATCAGCACCGGCATCTTTGGTCTGGGCGCACATGATTTACAACCGCGCCACTTGATCGCCGCATTCAAGAACATGGAAAGCGCGACCAACATCCCGTTTTTTTATCTGGGATCACAATTCTTCACAGATCATCCTTCAGCACATCTGGCCACATTACAAGAGCAGTTGAGAAACGCCTACCCTGAAACGGAATTCATGGCCCTGGAAACCGGGGAAAATCCACAGCTTCTTCCTGCCGAGGCATTCCGCGTGCGTTTTCATTCGGTAGGTGGTTATGGGACCATCGCTACAGGAAAACTGCTCACCGACATTCTTGCCGGGGTATTGGGATTGCACTCCAAATCCTCGCCAAAATACGGCTCAGAAAAAAGTGGAGCCCCCACCAATTTCTATATCACACTGAGCCCGCAGCCCATCAAGATCACCAACGCCGAACTGGAAGAAGTCGAAATCGTCGTCTCTCCCGATCACAAGATTTTCAGCCATAGCGATCCTTTGCACGGACTCGCCGAAGGCGGCACCTTTATTATGCAGTCCCACCATAACCCCCTCCAGGAGTGGCAGGAGCTTCCGGAACAAGCGCGTAACACCATCCGGAAAAGAAACATTCACTTCTATATCGTAGATGCCTTTGGTGTCGCCAAGAAACACGCCCCCACACCGGATTTACGAATCAGGATGATGGGTATTGCATTCATCGGTGCGGTGTGCGGGCATGTCGATCGAATTATCGCGGACACCTCAGCGCAGGACATCCTGAGGAGAATCCGGCAACAAATCAGCAAGAAATTCGGTAGCAAGGGAGAAAAGGTCATCGAAGGAAACATGCGGGTCATCAGAGAAGGAATCGAGGCGACACAGAAAGTAAATTATAACGATAAGGCCTATCAAAAAGCCGAACAAGACAGCGGCACCCAGAATGAGACCACTGTTGCCATTTCCGCTTCAATGGTAAAGACTACCGGCAGCACTATTCACTGCGGATGTTTCGATAAAGATTATTTTGACGAGCTCATATTAGATCGATTCAAAGAC
>JBDLIZ010000791.1:0-2235 GCA_039714615.1 Pseudomonadota bacterium
CTCCTGGGCCAAGTTGCTTCGTGACGCTAGCGATTGCCTGCCTCAGAAAACGCCCGTAGTTATGGTTGGAGATGACAACGCTGATCCGCGTTTGCCCACGGTCCGGAGATACCGAATTCATTTGGTCAGTTGCCAGCGCGACGAACCTCACCCCACGCCGTGCACGACGAGTGGCCGCCGGCTGCGTAGTCGCTAATAGCCTCTGAGGGGATTAGGACTGGAACTCCGTAATCGAAAATCGCTTTCAGCACCTGCGGACGCTGATGCCGTCAGTGCTGCCTGGTAACGGAACAGATCCGCCCGATGCGACTCGAATATCTCATAACGAATATTTGGTACTGCATGCTAACGTTGCGTTCGGAAGTAAAATTACGATGTCCCCGTGTGACGGTAAGCGTGTCAATCATAACCAGAGTTGCAGCGGGCTGCCATCGATAGCCGCTGGGATTGGGATCTGCAGTGCGGCGAGTATGGTCGGAGCAATATCGAGAACATTTCCCCCGGATATTTGCCCGCCCTTTTCGATTCCCGGGCCAGTGGCCCACAGATGGGTCTCGTTGGAGTGGTCGCCAGTTCGAGGATAACCGGGAGAATTAATCTTTGCCTGCACGTGGCCAACGCGGCGCGACCAGCAGGTTTCCAGGGGTCCCAGGTCGCGCCGGAATACCACCAAGATATCGGGCACGTCGGGATGATAATGGCCGCCAAATGCTTCCTCAGCGGCCAACGCCTGGAGCACGATCTTCTCGCCACCCTGATGTTGTTCGAGCTCAAATAGCGCGGTCCTGATCTCTTCGACAACCCCACGCGCCTCTGCTCCTGGATTGACGCGACCGAAGGGCTCGCGACCCTTGAGATTCAACCGGATGGCGCCGACGCGATTATTTTGCACTGCGGCAGCGCGGGTACTGGATGATTCCAGTGGATCCAAAGATGCGCCAATGCTGCGTTGAAGGCGCCGCAACGCAGAAAACCGCAACGCCGGTCGCAACAGCTGCTTTACCGACCAGGGTAAATAGCGGGTCGTGTTGTGAAGTCTGCGTAGTCGATTGGTTAAAGAGTCAGGTCCCCCGGACCCCATGCCCATGCGTTCCAGGAACTCAGGCAGCAGGTTGGGACCGCCCGTGAACATGCGCATGCCGTGGCTGGCCAGCACCAGTCCCTGTGCTTCGGGTCCCGCCGCCTCGATGATGCGGCCAATTCCCTGGTCGATATTCGCGTAGACTTCGCGGATACCGTTTCTAAGTCTTTGGTGTGCCGAGGGCTCGAAGTGTGGATGAGTCGTATCCAGGAAATGCCAGAGTTGATGTCCGACACAATGCGTCTCACCGAACACACAGGTAAACAAGTCCCAATGTTCTCTTTGAAGCAGATCCACTAACATGTCTGCCTTGGCGCTACTGCCCTGCAGCAAGGCGTCCAGAAGCATCCCATGGCCGTGGCTGTCGGCCATGGTATCGCAGGCATGACCCTGCACCGGGTGCTCACCGTAGAGGGCGTTCATCTCCTGGATCAGCTGGGGTGGTTGGGAGCCGATCTTGAAGTTGCGGTCATGTAGCCCCCATTCACGGACTTCGATTCCATTGAGGTCAGGAACAGCGATGGTCTGCGGCATATCAACGGCGGCGACTCGCTTGCCGTTGCGACTGGCGACGGCCCAGTAGAAAGCCTCAGGATCAACGTCCTCCACCGTCAATGGCCGGCTATGTGCCTCGCCGGTGTGAATCTGCTTCGGGTGATAAAATTGCGCTAATTTGCCGCAAGATATTCCGGTGGTTATCTCAGGCCATATAGACCCTGGTAAGGTGTCCATGGGATTACGAAGCTTGCCCCATGTGCCCTTTTCTTGTAGCCGTTTGAAATTTGGCAGGTGGCCTTGCTCCGCCCAGCGATGAATCAGGGTTGATTCGGCGGCATCAAGGCCGATGAATAAAACGGACGTAGACATTCAAGCTGCTCTCAAAATAAGTAGTTCGGCCGCAAAACATTCCTTCGGCCTTCCGCCATCTTCTCCTTACCTAACAAGCCTCAAACCTTTTGGTTTGTTCTCATTTTGTACACACTCGGCCTTCACCTCAACCGCTACCTTGATGCTGCTGCTTGGCCTTCGCCGCCGTCACTGGGCCGCCTTGCGGAACAGACGGGCCATCTCCTTGGCCGAGTGTTCGACTCTAAACCCGGTGCTGACTTTGGCGTAACCGGCGACGGCGCGCGCTTTGGCTTCGTTGCGGTCGG
>JBDLIZ010000792.1:0-2221 GCA_039714615.1 Pseudomonadota bacterium
ATGATATCCAGGCCTGAGACAATCTCCGGTTTCAGCGTTGAAGAATCAGCAAGCTGGGGGTAGAGGATGGCTGGGCGCAGATTTGAAAACAGCCCCATGTCCGAGCGCAACCCGAGAAGTCCCCGTTCCGGACGAAGCTCGCGAGGCAAGGATTCATATTGAGGCCCCCCCACGGCACCCAATAAAACGGCATCGCTCTGCCGGGCAAGCTGTAAGGTCGTCTCTGGTAAAGGATGACCCTGCGCATCATAGGCCGCACCACCGACCATGGCCTGTTCGATCTCAACTCCCAGGCCGAAATCGATTTGCAACACACTGATCACCTTTAAAGCCTCGGTCACGATCTCCGGCCCGATGCCGTCACCAGGAAGAATTAATAATTTTCTGCTCATAAATGTAACCTAAGATATTTACATACTCGTGAATAGCCAGGGAGCTCTATCCTTCCAACGAGACTCGAAGGCATGAATCTCTTCAGCATGCTCAAGGGTCAAATCGATTTCGTCCAGCCCCTGAATCAGGCAGTGCTTGCGGAAGGGATCGATATCAAATCGAAAAATATCTCCCCCCGGTGTAGACAGTTCCTGCACCTGCAGATCGATGGTCAGATGATAGTCCTTTTGCCCAGTCGCAGCTTCAAATAATCGGTCGATCACTTGCTCCTTCAATCTTAGGGGCAACAGGCCGTTTTTATAGCAATTATTAAAAAAGATATCGGCAAAACTCGATGCGATCACGGCACGAAACCCATATTCCACCAAGGCCCATACAGCATGTTCCCTTGAGGAGCCACAACCGAAATTCTTGCGTGCCAACAGGATCTGCGCATCCCGATAACGAGACTGGTTGAGCACGAAATCAGGATTCAACCGGCGTTTGCTATGATCTTGATCCGGTTCACCTGGATCGAGATAACGCCAATTATCAAACAGATTCGGACCGAAACCGGTGCGATGCACCGATTTCAGATATTGCTTGGGAATGATTGCATCGGTATCCACATTGGCTCGATCCAGGGGAGCGACCAATCCGGTGACGCGAACAAAGGGTTCCATTTCTGAACGATGACCTCTCAGTAGTTCAAGTTATTTCAGGTATCTCCTTACCCGTATTGAGTCCTGCAATCTCCCAACCCCTCACATCCACGAAATGCCCAGCGATTGCTGCCGCTGCCGCCATGGCAGGGCTGACCAGATGAGTCCTGCCGCCCTGGCCTTGGCGCCCTTCAAAGTTACGGTTAGAGGTAGAGGCACAGCGTTCACCAGCTTGAAGCCGATCCTCGTTCATCGCCAGACACATGGAACAACCGGGCGCGCGCCATTCGAACCCCGCTCCAGTAAAGATCTTGTCGAGACCTTCCAGCTCGGCCTGGCGTTTGATCAGACCCGAACCCGGGACTACCAGTGCCTGCTTGATACCTTTTGCCACCCTGCGCCCTTTGACCACGGCGGCAGCGGCCCGCAGGTCCTCAATGCGGGCGTTGGTACAGGAGCCGATGAATACCTTATCCAAGGTGATGTCGGTTACCGGTATTTCCGCCTTCAGACCCATATATCGCAATGCCCTTTGCATACTCTCGGCCTTGATGGGATCAGAAATTGCGGCGGGATCCGGTAGACGTGTATCCACGGGCACTACCATTTCGGGCGAGGTTCCCCAGCTCACCTGGGGCCGTATCGCGGTCGCATCAATATGCAATACACGGTCAAAATGGGCTTTTGAATCCGACTTCAAATCAGACCAAGCCGAGATAGCCCGATCCCATAATGGCCCGGTCGGGGCATAGGGCCGGCCTTGAATATACTCGATGGTCTTATCATCAACCGCGATCATACCGGCTCGGGCACCCGCCTCAATGGCCATGTTACACACCGTCATCCGCCCTTCCATAGACAACGCCCGGATAGCATCACCCGCGAACTCGATGGCGAAACCGGTACCTCCTGCAGTGCCTGTCTTGGCGATAATGGCCAGCACGATGTCTTTAGCCGTAATACCCTGTCCTGTCTGGCCATCCACGCTGATGAGCATATTGCGGGATTTTCTTTGCACCAGACATTGTGTAGCCATGACATGCTCCACCTCGGAGGTACCGATTCCGAAGGCCAATGCCCCGAAGGCGCCATGCGTTGAGGTGTGAGAATCACCGCAGACCACCGTCATACCGGGCAATGTAGCACCCTGCTCAGGTCCTATCACATGCACTATGCCCTGGCGCGCG
>JBDLIZ010000793.1:0-2195 GCA_039714615.1 Pseudomonadota bacterium
CAGGTCTTTTTCTGTTTTCATGCCTTTGGCCGCTTCGCGTGCAAAGGCTTCAAGTTCTTTCTTGTTCATAATCTACTTATCCTTCCCCAATTATGGGGGCTTATGATAAGCAGTTACACAGCTTTAATTACAGTCTCTGGTGGAAAGACTATCTGTCCCGCAGCATGTGCTCAGAAAATCTGATTAATTATATGATCATCTAGTATTTTCAGCCAATTCATCGTCTGTGTCTTCCAAACCAGCCACCAGCCGAAGCATAGTTTCGAGCTTGTCCATTCGCCTATTTTGCTGGGTGATAAGTTGTCCCTGATCATCTAGCTGCTGTTTCTGGTCAGCGACCTGTTTTTCCAAAACGATAATTCTCAGCACTTTTTCTTCAATCGTACTTTGCTGGTCCTGTACCACTCGGGTAACCAAGGCGACCATATCCATGCTGCCAAGCGTTGTACGGTCTTTACTGGCAACGATTTCGGGTACGTCCTCAGCGATAAAACCAATATGGGCATCCTCTGAGTCAACCTTGTAGTTATAGGTAACCGGCTTCAGTGCTTTAAAAGCCGTCCTAGCTTCAGATGCATCGAGGTTGCGAATATTCTCTTTGAGATCACGACTGGATGCATTTTGCCACACGCCGCCAGCGCTCAGTCTGGCGCCTGTAACTGAATGAATGGGTGAAGTGGGATTGAGACCCAAACCAAGGAAACCGGATGCGTTAACGACGAAGGAATTCATGGGTGCGGCTATGAATACACGTATGGGCGCGGCCTCATAGCCACCAAACCCCTGGGCTCGACGCTGAAATTGTAATACACCACCATCCAGTACAACATTGGCACCTTTGTTCCCAGCACCAGTTTCGTCCAGCCAGAAACCAGGACGCACTGACTGTCCCCGGAAATAATCGTTGGTTCGGATATCTCCAATGACATGCAGATTTGCCTGTGGGGTATCGGTTCCAATACCGAGATTGCCATTCAGGTCGATCGACAAACTGTTATCCGGTGCGTTGACATCGTAGCTCATGATGTCTGCCCAGGAGGCGCCATTGTCCGGCCGGCCCAAAAAGCTCACCAGGCCATCGTCCAGTTGCCACTCCGTCTCGCCGGTATCCGTTTCATCGCGCAGAAGAATATCGGGAGAAGTATCTGAAATCGAAATATTCGCGTTTGTGGTCAACCAGCCCAGCGCTAAAGATGCACTTGCTTTATTAAGATACATTGCATTATTTGCAAAGCCGATATTCCCGGAGCTCAGAATGTGGAGTGCGCCATTGATCCCGCCGGATTCAAGTGCATCGACGACTATCACTGGATTCGGAACATTGGTAACTCCGACATTTTCATATAGCGCCCAGGTCCCTGAACTGTCATTCGCTGCTGATCCAACCGATATTTCAAAATCTGACGCTGATCCATTGTCGATATCATCCCACGTAATCGTAGGAAACTTGCTTTCCGCTTCAAGGTCGGCGGCCTGCGCAGACTGAACAAGGAAACCTAAGGCAACGCCCGCCAGGTGGGTGGCTTGCCCGATTACCCGATCAATCATGGATACCTCATCGTGTGTTCCGGATTGATTTTCACGAGTTCGCATGGAGTTTTCGTATAGCACGCCATCAACAATGGTGAAATCACCGAAATTCCGGCTGATACCTTCATCCTCGGTATTCGCACCCTGGTCGACAGGTGCATCGAGAAGAAATACGGATACGGTTTCATAGCTGTACCGGCCATCGGCCAGGTCCGCAGACAACAGATTAACTGGCTCGCCGAAGGAACGAACATTCAGGATTAGCTCATGCTGATTGTTGTAAACGCGCACGTTCATCACGATCAGGTTGTTGATGTAGGGCGCAGTGACAAAGAATCCGCCAGGGGATTCATCAACCATCGGCATGGCTTCATTAATAATCCTCTTGTCTACCGGACCCCCGGCTGCCGGGGCGGGATAATGACCAAGAAGCATGAGCGCGATCACGTTAATGACTACTTTTCTGCTCCAGCCGATTGTCAGTTTTGCGTTTCCTGTATTCATGATTCAGTGCCTCCCATATCGTGTATACCCGGTCAACAGGCCTTACTTCAAGCATAGTCTATGAACACCGAATAAACACAGGTGCCTCAAATCCACGCAGTATAAAGTTTGAACGAATTTTTTTGTCTAACCATGCCCGTACTAATTGAAACTGGTAATAC
>JBDLIZ010000794.1:0-2158 GCA_039714615.1 Pseudomonadota bacterium
AGCAGGATGACCTCGATCTCCTCGATGATCTCTTCCTGATGAAGGACATTGCATCGGTGCAGCAGATCCGCTGATTTATCTTCCAGGTGCTGGACACGATGCTGGTTTTCCGCCATCAATGATACGTATAGGATCTGATGCAGAACGGCAAACAGGTAGTGGTCGATCAATTCAGCCAGGAATGCCCCGGCCGCAGGTTGAGCAGCGGTGGATGGGTAAAAACCGGTACTGTCTTTCTGGATTGTTCGAAGGGCGGCAATATTCGTGTTGCGACGATCTCTTCCCTTTCCGGCTCGTGATAAAATACACCAAGTGCTATCGCGCCAGCTTGGGTTCGCAATCCTACCAAGTTATCGATGATCTGAATCAGTGTCTTTTCGACCTCTTCAGCCACATTGACGCCGTCTATGAATGCGATGACACGCGGATCCTTTTCTAAACGATCACACAGTTTACGTACTGTCGCAATCAACCGAGGTGTATTGATGCTGTTTTTATGTATGTACACTTCTGTTTGTGTCAGTAATGTTTCATTGAATTCACCACAAAAACCACGCTCCGAACCAAGCAGCAGATAGACCGGCATTAATTTGTCCGGTTCTGGAAGCGTTTTGGTGTAGAATCCAAGAAAATCACCGGCAACGGTTTCGAGTTGGGCAACCATTGAGCTTTGGGTGTCAAGAAAACGTGCCAGTTTGCGAGTCTCCATATACGCCAAGGTCTTCATGGAGTTCATGATGTCTCGGGTCTCGTTCAGGGTATGACGATGCCGTTCCAGCTCTCGACGGCAAGTCATGACTGCTGCGTCTGGCCTAACCAGCCGGTTACAGCTTCAATCCATTGCTCCCGGGAACTGTTCAGGGTCAGCTCAGTCTGTTTGATGCGACCTTCAAGTATTGCCAGTTGAGACGGAATATCCTCAGGTACTTAGCCAATAAAACTGGTTTTCTTTGAGACCCCTGTATTTACGCGACTGCTCCCTGGTTACTTGACCGATGAGAGCTACAGCAAATTGCAGCGAGCGCTCATGGACAACCCGGAGTTGGGCGATGTGATGCCCGGTACTGGCGGGTTCAGAAAGGTCCGCTGGGGTGACTCGCGTCGAGGCAAGGGGAAGCGAGGTGGCCTGAGGGTAATCTGACGGTAGACCACCAGATCTGGTTTTTCACCCTCTACGATAAAGATGAGGCCGTGGACTTGACTGCTGACGAGAATAAGGTTTTGAAGAAGGCTGTCCAGGCCGAATTGGAGGCTAGGAGGCGTAAGCGATGATTCAGAAACGTAAGTTGTTTGATGAATTGATGGAAGGCGTCGAGGCAATGCACCAGCAACACGTGGGTAAGATTACCCCCCGTTCGCATGAAGTTGAGGACCTTCCGCCTCTGGAAGTGGACGCATAATTGATCCGGGACACGCGGGAGCACATGCATGTTTACCGAGTGTTACGTCCTCCCCTCACGTAGACCCACCCCGCTAAAATATCCCAGGGTCCGCCAGGACCTTACCAGGAACATCCCCTTGTAGATTCCGAGACAGAAGCGGAAAAAGATAGGCCGGTCATCCTTTGTTATCGTGGTACGCGCTAACAATATCACTGACGACAAGGGAGACCGGCCTATGAATCGTATGCTGCCAGGAATTGAGACATTAGCGCAACACCAAGAGCAGTTTCGGGATGATACTGATGCCTACCGACCCGAGCGCTGTCCCCGCTGCGGAAAGGGTGGCATACAACGCCATGGTCACTATGAGCGTAACGCTCCACGTGCTGAAGGCATGGCCTTTTTGCTGGGGCTGTTGTTCATACCCCGCTTTTTTTGCCCGATGTGCCGCCGTACCTGCTCACGGTTGCCGGCCTGTCTCGCGCCAAGACGACAGTATTGGTGGGCAACTCAACAGGCGGTGTTGATACAGTTGATGATGGGAGTGTCGCTTCGTGAGTTGGCACGATGGCTATGGCCGAGTCGCCGCACGATTGGGCGCTGGTGGCATCGGCTGCAAGCGCAATTCGATGAGCATAGCTTTCAACTGTGCAGCCGATTTCCAGAACTCGGCCGAGCGGTGGATTGGAAAGCGTTTTGGTCGTGTTGCTTCGAGCGCATGAGCTTGAGTGAAGCGATGGGCTGGCTCGATCGGGTGGGGGTACCTGTCCCATGAT
>JBDLIZ010000795.1:0-2118 GCA_039714615.1 Pseudomonadota bacterium
TGGTGAGATATCCGGGCTAGGTCTGCGCTTCTGCTTCAGCCTTCTCCGCGGACTCGGTAAGGGCCTCCCAAAGCGTATTGTCGAAGTTTGGTTTCATCCAGTGTCACACCAAGGCCCGGGGCGTCGAATACCTCTACTGTCCCTTCCCGCAACGGAATGGTCTCTACGATGACATCGTCCACAAATCGCTCCAACGGTGATCCGTAGCCAATTGGCTCCTCGACCACGGGCGTGGCGGCGGCGAAGTGAATGATCGCCGCTGTTCCCACCCCTAGCGTATGTTTGGATCCCACGTTGCAGGAAAGTCCCCCGGCTTCGGCAATAGCTACTTTCTTGCGCGCGAAGAAGATGCCGCCCGAGCACGCCAACTTGATGGTGATCATGTCAGCGGCAGCGTTCTTGACCACGCGCATGGCGTCCACGGGACTGTGTACTGACTCGTCTGCTGTTATGGGTACACTAACAGATCGCCTGATCTCGGCCATCCCGTCCAGATCCCACCACGCACAGGGCTGCTCGATATTCGCCAAACCGTGTTGCTCCAAGGTCCTTGCCACTCGTATCGCCTGCTTGACCGAGTATGCCTGGTTGGGGTCAATTTCCAGAGGAAAATTGCGGCCGACGGCTTGTCTAACCGCCATGAAACGGTGGATATCTCCCTGCCAGTCGCAAGAGCCCTTCAAGGTCAGCATTTTGTAACCGGCCTCTTTTTTTTCTTTGGCGTCAACAGCCAGATCAGTCTCAGGCTGAATAGACAGGCTGCGGCCGACGCCGATCTGCCGGCGAAATATGCCACCAATCAGCTTGTAAACCGGTACCCCCAGCGCTTTGCCCATGAGGTCGTAAAGTGCATGATCCACAGCGCATTTGGAATAAGGGAAAGAGTACCGATCCGAGCCGATGGAATTCAGTGATTCCATAATGCTCTCTAAATCGAAGGGATCCTTGCCGAGCAGTGCTGGACCGAAACCATGCTGCAGGACGTCCACCACCGTTGCTTGTGTTTCGCCGGAACGATCGGGAAAGATTATTGAGGCTTCGCCTACGCCGACTGTAGCTCTGTCAGTCAGGACTTTCACGATAACGCTGATTCCCTGGGAAACCGTTCCCCGGGAGGTCGTGAAGGGTTTCTTGTAGGGCATCTGCACCGGCCAGATGTCCATACCAGTGATTCGCATTTTGATGTTCTCTCGCCTAGAACCGGAACGACCCAGATCGACGGAAATAAAGGACCGACAGAAAATTCAACCACCTCACGAGAGGTATGCGGGCATGCTACGCTTGGCTTCTCTCGCCTTCAACATGATTTTATGACCTTCAGAACGTCAATGCAGCAGGAGCTTGAACACGTCTAACACGGTGACAATCCGGGAGCCCATTCCTGCCCGGCGATTTTCCTACCTGAAGATTGAGCCGCCAGCACGGGCGAGAGGTTCTCAACCGCAGGCCGACTCGAACTTCTCTCGCAGGATCGACACGTCCCCAGGCGCTTCGATCCCGATGCGGACTTGATTCCTCCTGGAGCATCGTAACGGTGACGTTATTGCCAATACTGATGGATTCGCCGGTTCGGCGGTGGAGTATAAGCATGGTGCACTCCGTTGCTTTTGATCTGTTTGTATGAGCCCGGTCGAGGTCGAAAAGAAACACGTCGAAGACCGTAAGTTTTTTCAGTGGCGTCGCGCCGGTGGTGGAGGTAGGCGGGATGCCAGCCCCAAGAAGCGGCTTACCTGGAGATCATGTACCGGCTGGGCCAAGTGACGGTGCTGGAGGGTAGGTAATTTACCAATGACAAAAATACTCATCCCAGCCCGGAATGCTGACGATTGGAAAAAGCTTCTTGCTGATCCTGAAAAGCACTGGCGGACGGGATACTCGGCGCGAGCGATGGCGCACTGCTGGCAGGAGGCTGATGGCATTCCACCCGAGATGCTTTCCGTGCTCGACCAATCACCGGCGCTTCACGGGTTAGAAACCCTCTTTGCCATCCCCGAGCACTCAGGTTTCGCTGAAAAATCTGTACTGTTAGTCGAAAGATTATCGGTTTACTGACAAAAATTTTTAATCTGCCCTATCTCCAGGCCTCGTTGAATAGTTTAAACGATATCTGATCTGGTT
>JBDLIZ010000796.1:0-2057 GCA_039714615.1 Pseudomonadota bacterium
ACGGGAAACCATGCGCCTGGTGAAGTAACCCAATCATTGCATAAATCCTGACAAAATTCTGGTCAAGCGGCTTCCCCCAGAACGTCTAAATAATGCAACAACTCGGATTTCACGGCAGTGTTAGCGCTCATAGTGAGAGTCAGATGCCCCTGTGGCCTGGTCAGGCGCCCGGCGCGCTGGATCAGCTTGCGGCGCAAGGTACCGAGTTGCTCGAAGCGCCACAGTGGCGTACGTTTTTCAGTGGTATTCCTTTCCTGCTCATAGCAGAGCATCTGCATTTCCCGATTGAGATTGTGCGCCAGCACGGCCGAGAGGAGGTAGACTTGATTGCCGGCTTTTTTGCGGGTCGGCACATAGTCCATCTGTGTCTGCGACTTGAGTTCGGCGAAGACACCTTCCTGAGCGCCGCGTCCGTTGTGGAAGGTCAACGCCTTCTTGGCCGAGAGTGGCTTGTTGGTGATGATCACCTTGAAGCCATAGCCGTATTCGTAGGGGATAAACAGGTCCAGTTGAACCGGTCCCTTGTACTGCTGGCGGTTTTGGCTGCGGGCAAATATAAACCGGTAGCGATCATTCCAGCTCGCTGGTTTCCAGTTCGCTTCGAAGAAGCTCCACTCTCCGTTGAGGTGGCGCCAGCGCTGCCGGTTCTCGATCAATGCCTTGAGGGCAGTGAAGCGTTCGAAAGGCACGCTGATGGTGAACTGAACCCCTTCGGCGTCGAGCATGCGGACAATGTCATCGCTGAAAAAGGCGCTGTCCATGCGGGCCTCGACGATGCCGCGGGGCAGAATCGCCTTGATTTCCCGCACACAGGCCAGAATGAACGCCTTGGCACCATTGGAATCATGCACGTTACCGGGACGATGCCAGACGTCGAGCACCTGTCCGGTCTGGGCGATGGTGCAAAACAGCGGATAGTAGCTGCGTTGGCCTTTCTTCTTCCGGTTAAAGCCGACGGCCGTGCCTTCGGCGAACCGGCCGGTCGACAGAACGGAGCCGTCAAAATCCAGTGTGATGCGGGCAAGCCCCAAACGACTGAGCTGCTCCAGAACCCGTTGCCGGCTAAGGCGACGCAGATGGGTGACACTGGTGTCATCCAGTCCCGCCAGTGTCCGACTGACGGTAGCCACATCCGGCAAGTGTTCAAGTCCCAAAAGGCGCCGCACCATGGGATCATCCTGATAGTAACGCATATCCTGAAGTCGGCGATAGCCCAACAAGAGGTGGATGGTCAGCAACAGAACGATGACGCCGTGGCCAAAGATCGGGCTGACGGTCAGGTGACGGAAACACCCGGTCAATTGCTGCTTCATTCCAATACGGGCAAACAGCGACTGGTACACCACCAGTCCGGCGAACGAGGTCAGTCGTTGGTCCTCAAACTTGATCTCGGGAATACGATGGGTCTTGCGATGTATCGTGGCTTTGCTACACTTCATGCGAACGGTCTCCGTTGGTTTGTTGGCTGGTGTGGTGCCGTCAATTCTACCAACTCAGAGGCCGTTTTTTTATTGCCGGAAGCCGTTTTCTCTCATCTTTTTATGTGTCTGCTGGATTGCACTATTGGTGAACTCCTGCAGCATGGCTACTACCTGCAGTAGAGTCTGCAAATAAAGTGGTTTACGCCCTCTTTGACACGATATTTATGCAACTACCGGGTTAATTCTTGGCCATGCGCTGTATATGAAAGCCATTCATGGCGGCAAGACCAAGAACGACCGGATTGATTCATTCAAGATCGCCAACCTCATACGCGGCGGGAACTTCCCGCTGGCCTATGTGTACCCTAAAGAAATGCGCGCGACACGTGATCTGCTCCGCCGGCGAATGAAGATTGTCCGGCACGGAGCAAACCTGAAAGCCCATGTGGGTAATACCACCAGCCAGTACAACCTGCCACCCCACAAAGTGAACTTGAAAAATGTGTCCGCCCGGGAGCAACTCGGATCCACCTTCCCGGACCCGGTGGTGCAGCGCAATATCGATCTGGATATGGCGGTGCTTGAATGCTACGCCAAAGAGCTCAGTAAAATTGAGTGGTTCCTGGAGCAGCAAGC
>JBDLIZ010000797.1:0-1991 GCA_039714615.1 Pseudomonadota bacterium
TGACCCAATAGAAGGTGCGTGCGCGAATAGGGGTCAGCGCCATCAGGAGGTTGATGAGGAAGAAGGGAAATGCAGGCACCAGGCGCAGGCTGAAGAGATAAAACGCGCCATCTTTTGCCACCCCCTCGTTGACGGCCTTCAACTTGTCGCCGAAGCGCGCCTGCACCCAGTCACGCAGCAGGAAGCGTGAAACCAGGAAGGCCAGGGTTGCCCCGATGGTCGAGGCGAAGGAGACGATCAGGCTACCCCAGAGCAGACCAAAGATGGCGCCCCCGGCCAGGGTCATGATGGCCGCGCCGGGCAGGGAGAGGGCCGTAACCGCGATATAGATCAGCAGGAAAACGGCAACAGCGAGCAGCGGGTTGGTCGAGCGCCAGGCCTCGATGGCCGCCTGTTGGGACTTAAAGTGGTCGAGACTGAGAAAGCTGCCCAGATCGAAGGCGAAATAGGCGCCGATGAGGGCAAGTACCGACAAGGCGAGCAGCAGGCGTGGCATATTCTTCACTGTTAATTCTCCAGATGGGTTTGCAAATGATTGTTTATGCTTAGTCGCCGCTCGTCAGGAATCCTTACAGAGCTGGATTTTTTACCGTTATCCCGGCGGCTAAATGCCACTCATGTATAGGATTCAGGTTTAAGTCTTCATAGGGTAAATCTATAGGTTCAATTCCTCTTATGGATTGTTTATGATTCCTATCCATCTGGGACCTCTCCCATATGTTCATCCATCGTGGGTGTTATTGAACCATTACTCACATCACTTACCAGATGAAAAGTCTTCGCAATCTCCGACAAGGTCGGTTACCGATATGCGGGTGAATATACAACTTCAAACTTGCTTATGAATAAGGAAATATATATGAAAAATATTATATCTAGGTTGGTTATTCTTCTCGGAACAGTGGCACTTATCAGTGGTTGTGCAACCACAGAACACATGACGGAAATTCAGGGCCAAATTGAATTGAAGCCCGATCCTGGAAAATCCATGGCATGTTTTCATGC
Source organism: Pseudomonadota bacterium (assembly GCA_039714615.1). Classification (GTDB taxonomy): domain Bacteria; phylum Pseudomonadota; class Gammaproteobacteria; order JAAEPA01; family JAAEPA01; genus JAAEPA01. The sequence goes on from JBDLIZ010000797.1 coordinate 1,006, forward strand.
GCCCCTCCAGCTTTGGGGGTGGGATACTGGCAACCGTATACGATGACATGGATTACATCGGTACGATACCGGCTAACACCAAGATGGCCTATCAAACCGAACCCGGTGAACATATGTTTATGGTTATCGGTGAAAGTGCCGATTTCATGAAGGCGAATTTAGCTCCAGACATGACCTATTATGCACGGGTAGCAGCACGCATGGGTGTATGGAAGGCACGTTTCAGTTTTATCCCCTATAACGGTGCTGAATCCGAAGCTGATTTGCAAGAGTGGCTCAACGATACAACCCTGGTAAAGATGAATGAACAAGGGGAACAATGGGCAAAGGAAAATGCAGCGAGTATCAAGGAAAAACATGATGACTACTTACCGAAGTGGCTAGGAAAGGATCCTGCCTCGCAAGCCGAGCAAACTCTCTTAAAATCGAGCGGACGCTGATGCCCAATGATTTTTAGGAACCTCTGATAAATTCAGGGGTTCCTCCAGTACATGGCCAATCCCGTTCCTGACGGGATTCGGCATTACACACCCTTCTGTAGAAACCCTGACTGGTATGCAGAGGTGGCCGGCTACATCGTCGATCATCAGCTGCCTTCCGGTACCTGGGAGGAGGATGTGGGGAGAGGAACCCCCAATCTCAATGCAGGCTGGGCGCTGCTGACGCTGGAAAAGGCCGTGCCTGAGATCGTGATTGAGATCGCGGTACCTTTCGATATCAAACCGGGTTCCTGCCCGAATCCGCTCAATGTAACAGACGAAGGGGTAACCCCGATGGCCATAGCCGGGACCGAGGAGGTGCCGGTCTCCACTATCGATCCTGACTCCGTACGGCTGACGCGACTTGACGAGAGCGGTGATCCCATCACTGACGAATGGGGTGAGCCGATACTCATCGAGCCGTTGCGCTACAGCTATGAGGATGTTGCCACAGCGTTCGAAGGTGAGCTTTGCGGCTGCCATGAACTCGAAGGCGACGGATTGGTC
>JBDLIZ010000798.1:0-1978 GCA_039714615.1 Pseudomonadota bacterium
TGATCAGCCAGTCCATCAGGACATTTAACTCGACGGCGCCATGACTCAGTAATATCAGTGTCAGGAAGGCATCGATCGAACATAGCAGGAGAATCAGTACGGTGGCAATCAGCGGCCAGTGGTCATACCAGTCGGTGTAACTGTTGACCAGGTCGCCATCACGCCTGTTGGTGCGCCGGCGTTGCTTGAACAGGGCACCCAGCATTGTATTGATCGATGTTTTTCTACGCTCGATGTCGCGCTGTTCAATAGCCCGGTCATCAGTTTTTTGTGCGCGTGGTTCCATGATCACTGGACCCCTGTTAGTCGGGTGGCTGGGACTACGCCAGCTACTACCGTGTTATATCCGGGTGAGGCAGCAAGTATTTCTACATGTCTCCTGCCATTCACCTTTCTGGAATACGGATAATACAACATTATTTCCATGTTTATATTCAAATATTACATAAATTACATGTAGTTGCAATTGATGAGCCGGCTTTCCGCTGCATCAGGCATGCTGACAATGATCTGTCTGCAAGCGATATCGACGCGCATGACCTGTTCCTTGAGTCTAGTCGTGTCCTGGCAAGCTCAGCCGCGGCGGCTGGTATTTGTCGTTTATTGTGTTTTGCTTGTGAGGACCGGCAGCCCTGTAATGATTGGAAAATATTCATGAGGTCTCTAATATTTCTGTATTTCACGACAGGTTTTTGGTAGTTTGAATGTTCTGGTGTATAAATCGTAGATTAGTCATACTTGCTAGTAGCTGAAAAAATTATCTTTGTTTAAGAACCGGATAATCCGGGGGAGACGAAAAAATGGCAGATTTATTTTCAGACGAGTGGATGAAAAGTTTTATGGAGCAGTGGAATGCAGAGCCGGATTTGTCCGACGCACTGGCCAAGATTAATTTCAATTCTGTGATTGCCTATGGCTTCGATGGTGAAGACACTCCGCGCGGAGTGATCAATGTTGAAAATGGCAAGGCAACATCGGCAGGCACCTACAACGGCGAAGATCTGAGCTGGGATATGCGTGCCTCCTTTGACCAGTGGAACAAGTGGATTGCCAAGCCGCCGGGCATGATGGGTCTGGGCATGGCCTATACTTCCCGCAAGATTAAATTCAAGGTGGGTGACTACGGTGCCATGGTCAAGGATCCGCGCATGGCTGGTCCGTTTATCAAAAGTTTTGCTGTAATGGGTCGCGCCTGATATCAGGCGCGTTTTTTTGTGGTTAGCAGGGATAGCAATACAATTTATTGGTTTTCGCTTCCACTTTAAACTTTAATGATAAGAAACCTTGTCTGGAAGCTAAGGGTTCGTTCATAAACAAGATGTTGGTCGCCTGTGGGCGTAACGACGCTGTCATGAGAATGGTTGCGGCATGTGCGTTATAGAGGTGTATTTTACAGTGTGTGAGGATTAACGATGTTAATCAAAAAAATAGCAGCAGGTTTTCTATTGGGGTGTTTGCTGGGTTCCGGAGCATTCGCGCAGGGCTCATCTGAATCAGTCATCACGGTTCCCAGTGTGCTGGTAGGTGCCAGGGTTTCTCTCGGTGGTACGGTTGTACCCTACAAGGACGTTACCTTTTCGGCACAGATTCCGGGTCGTATTGAAAGTATTGCCGGTGAAGAAGGTGATGGGTTTGAAAAAGGCGCGGAATTAATTGCTATCAATACTGATGACCTGATGGCGCAGCGGCGAGCCGCATGGGCAAATCTGGCCAATGCAGAAGCCGCACTGCGTAATGCCGGTGTGCAGTACAGCAGGGAATTGATCTCACCCTATGGCGGTGAGCAGAATGACGCCATGGGCGGCCTGGGCTCCATGATGAAGCAATTTACCAACCCCTGGCAAGGCATGATGGGTAGCGGTTCTTCTCCCGGCTATGATCGTTATGCACAGCGCTATCGGTCCGGTACACAGGTGGAGCAGGCGCGTTCCCAGATTGTTTCCGCCCGTTCAGCGATTGATACAGTCGACACCAAGAT
>JBDLIZ010000799.1:0-1947 GCA_039714615.1 Pseudomonadota bacterium
GTCCCCCAATATCTGGTCATGTAGAACTCGCCACACTCCCAGATATTGGGACTCCCGCGCCTTGCCAGACACGCCCAGGAACACCCTCGCTTCGCGCGGAGATTTATTCACAAGCTCTAAGGTCCTGCGATCGGAAATAGCGACCAATTACTGGTTCGGCACATCGGCCGGGGTGCCTTCTCGCGGATTCGATGAATCCGTGCTCTCGATCATGGGGACGTCATCAAAGGCTGCTCCTGGCAGGTCCGCAGCAGGTTTCTCAGCCGCAGCTGGAACCACTGACTCTCCTGCAGACACATCCGCCGACGGCCCTTGCTCTGGATCACTGCTTGGCGACGAACTGGATGGCGCCGGCGCCGACAGCATTTCGACAATACTTTGTTCGGTGCCCCGATGGCTCGCGAGATAGGCCAGCGACAAACTATTTAAAAAAAACAACGCGGCTAAGACACCGGTGGCCTTGCTCAGGAAAGATGTGGATCCCTTGGCACCGAACACGGTAGCCGAGGCACCGCTGCCAAATGCCGCACCGGCATCGGCCCCTTTACCATGCTGCAACAGTACCAGGGAAATGATCCCCATGGCCAGCAGTACGTCAACTGCCAGCAGTATCATGTATAAGGTGGTCAATGACCTCGATCCTCAAGCTGATTTACAAATACTCAGAAATTCCTCGCTGTTGAGCGAAGCGCCCCCGATGAGACCGCCATCGATATCCGCCATGGCGAATAGATCGCGCGCATTGTTACCCTTGACACTGCCCCCGTAAAGAATCCGTATTCTATCAGCGATTGCCTGGTCGTGCTGAGCGATTCGCTGGCGGATAAAGGCATGTACGTCCTGGGCCTGTTGCGGTGTGGCGGTCTTGCCCGTACCGATAGCCCAAACGGGTTCATAGGCAACCACCGCATCCTGGAACCCCTCGATACCCGACTCCTGGATAACGGCATCGAGTTGGCGGGCAACCACTTGCTCGGTGACCCCCTGCTCACGCTCATCCAATAATTCGCCCACACATAGGATGGGTCTCAATCCAGAGCGTTTGACGGCAGCGAATTTTCGGGCGGTAAATTCATCGCCCTCGCCATAGATCGAACGGCGTTCCGAGTGCCCGACGATGACATAACGGCAACCAAACTCCCTCAACATCGAAGCGGAGACCTCACCGGTAAAGGCACCATCATCCTCGTCACAAACATCCTGCGCACCCAGAGCGATCGACGTGCCCTCGATTTTCGAAAGCGTGTTTGCTAGATATACAAAGGGTGGACAAACAGCCACCTCGGCCTGGGTGACCTCACCCATCCCCGCCTTTATGCCTTCGATAAGCGTCTCAATCATGGCGAGAGAGCCATTGAGTTTCCAGTTTCCGGCTACCAAAACCTGGCGCATCAATTATCTCCGTTGATATAAAATTATAGGATTTCCGCTCAGCCGCATTGTGGTTTTAAGCAAAATTCACTGAAAAAAATGACTGAGCAGTTATAAAAAATATGGCGCGCAAGCTTACCGCCCGAAGGACAAGAAATCAATTTTGTTGAGACAATTCTTTAGCCGATTTCGAAGATATACCCATGACGGATGGCTATATGGGTAAGGAATGGGGTATTCACGCCCACAGCAGGGGGTAGATTCTTTACTTTTTGCAACCCGGCGCAATCGCGGCCACCTGTTCCGCAATCTCCTGGCTTAACTGCGCCACCCCGGCGCTCATGGCTCTCACCAATGCCAGATAGCCTTTGCCATCAGGCCGTTCATTGATCTGGAAACTGTGCGCGGCAAGCTCACAGCCCCGCTTCCAGTCCCGCAAAGGTAGCACAGCCGACAACCAACAGGCCCAGTAGAATCACGGAAGGAATGGTTTTGCTAAATGCGGGCAAGGGCTATTCGTCATGGGCATAATCACTATTTTGCTCTAGCTGCTTTAATGTTACAAACAAAGAATCT
>JBDLIZ010000800.1:0-1851 GCA_039714615.1 Pseudomonadota bacterium
CATAGCCCTTGCGACTTCGACTACTAAGCATCTTGCGCCAGTAATACATCACGAACCGATGCACTTTCTGCAAGGCACGCAGGTTACCGGCAATGCCATAGTAGGCGTATTGGCCACGCAAGACCCGGTTCAGATTAATGACTTGTTCCTGAAGCTTCAGATGACGCATTCGCCGCATCAGGTCACGCAGGTTGGCAAGGCTACGCTGAAGCCGAGACTTCTCTGTGCGCCAACCCACCTTGAAGTTGCCCTTTCGGTTTTGCGTACAATAGAGGGTGAAACCCAGAAAGTAGATCGTCTCCGGGCGTCTTCTCCCTCGTTTGTTCGCATGCCGCTGGGCAAAACGACCAAATTCAACGAGTTCTGTCTTCGTCGGTTCCAGCTCCAGTCCAAACTTCCCCAATCGCTTGCGCAGGGCATTCTGCATGCGAAGGGCATCCGCCCGATATTGGAAACACACCACAAAGTCATCAATATACCGCACCAAATAGGCCTCACCCTTTAAACGTGGCTTGACCACTTGCTCAAACCACAGGTCGAGCACGTAGTGCAGGTACAGGTTGCTCAGCAAGACGCTGATCGACCCTCCTTGTGGCGTCCCCTCTTCGTTGGGATGCAATTCTCCGTCTTCCAAAACACCCGCCTTCAGCCAACGTCGTATCAGACTGATTATGCGTGGATCTCCGACTCGGTGTTCCACCAAGCGCAGTAGCCATCCATGATCTAAACTGCCAAAGAAGTTCTTCAGATCCGCCTCCAGCACCCAACCCACCTTGCGCCCGGCAATTACCTCATTCAGAGTTGCCAGAGCATGATGGGCACTTAACCCGGGCCGACCACCAAAGGAACAGGATAAGAACTCCTGCTCATAGATGGCAGACAGCACCTGTGCGGTACTGCGCTGGAGCGCCCGATCGGTGACACAGGGCACGCCCAAGGGACGTTTCTCCTGTTTGCCGGGCTTCGGAATGTAGACCCGCCGGATAGGCGGTGCCTGATATCCCCGGCGGTGCACAGATTGAAGCATCGGCTCAATCCATACATCGAAGTCCTCCTTCGTCTGCACTACCGTCTGGCCATCACAACCCGGGGCCGAGTGGTTTGAGATCTGACACAGATTCTTCCACACCCGCTCCCGCGTGACATGATGAGCCAATGACGTAAATCGCTGCTTTGGTTCACTCCGAGCTTTCGCTGCTATTCGTTCAAGTCCCGTTTCCATGACTGGTTTATCCTCTCTTTGTATAGAGGGCCGTGATCTCCCATTGAATGGAGCCCATGTTGCCCAAGAACGATTCAACTTCTGCTGGCCGCTTCCCCATGTGATCGGCTCTCCCGACCTCGGAGTACTATCAGCCAGTCTGACTTCCGTCAGGCCATCGGATCTTCCTCGCTTTGTCAGCTTGTCCGACCCTACAAGCTCCGCTTGAACCTGACGGATCTCCCTTGTTCACATGAAACCCCTTGACGGCATGCCGGCGATACGAACCCCGGAAGCACTCCAGCACACTCGCCACCTGCGTATACTGGAATTCCGCCTTCCCCATAGAGCAATAAGGTCGACTACTTCAACCACGTTCGATTTCGGGGCTATCTATCCCGTTCACTTGCGTTCCGGCCTACAATCTTCCTGTCTACGCTTCGCAGTGGCCGTTACCGGACACCACGCAAGACTCGGTACCTGACTGCTGGCTAGGCTTTGTCAGGGCAACCATTTCAGGCTGCTGGGTTTCATGCGCTTGCAAGGCGCAACGCTCATCAAACCGGACATGCAGATTTCCCGCATCCGGCTTTCGGACAAAACATCACGCCTTCGTCCACGGCACGTTATGTTTCAAACAAGTCAGACGA
>JBDLIZ010000801.1:0-1842 GCA_039714615.1 Pseudomonadota bacterium
CTTATGGCAGCCACAAGCTCTGGCTACCAAGGATGAGACCGCCCGCCTGCAAACGCTCACCGACATTCGTGACATGGCCGGTGTAGGTATGGCATGTCTAGGCTTTAAGCACCAGGCGGATCAGCAGATGCAGATTGCCGATTCCGCGAAAAGGGCGGAGAAATCAGCGGTAGAACGCTTGCAGTCACTAAAATCCTCCTACGAGGAACTGCAACGTGACATCGAGGAACGTGATCGGAAAATATCCAAACTTCATGAAGTTCTGCAAACAGAAAAGCAAACCCATGAACACACGCGTATGCACCTGAGTGATGACCTGGAGCATCTGCGATCCCGCCTTCTCAGGCGTCTGAAGGCAGAGGTAAGCCTGCTGGACGAGGGTCTGCATGCACTAAGGCGAGATCCACCAAAGATACGGGTGATGGAGGATCATGCGGAACGTGCCCTCGATGGGCTAAAGAGAGAGATAAAGGAGCTCGGTCCGGATGAGTGAGAAGACTGTAGTGGGGTTCGACTTCGGAACAACCAATAGCCTGGTTACAAGCATCAAGGGCGGGCGAGCGATTAATTTCCTCGATGATGAGGGTCTGCCTTTTCCATCGGTTGTCTGTTACGAGGGAGCAAGCACGCTTGTTGGACGCGAGGCCAAAGAACGCCTGGGCGAAGCGGGCCTCGGTGTAAAGGGCAACATTATTCGCTCTCCAAAAATTCTGCTTGGTCATGAAAGTGTGTTTATTGATGGTGTCGAGCGCAATCCTGTGGATATTGTTTCTGATGTGTTGACTTTCGTATCACAGCAGGCGCGTGCGGGACGTCGCGGCAGGGAACTGGGGGATATTGAACGGGCGGTTGTAACCATACCGGTTGATATGGAGGGCTATCGCAGAGCAGCACTGCGCGATGCCTTCCGGCTTGCGGGGATAGGCATCGTTCAGTTTGTTCATGAACCATTGGCTGCCCTCTATGGGTTCTTCCGGTCGCAGGATGATATGGATACGATGCTTCGTCGATATAACCGCAAGCTTATACTGGTGTTCGATTGGGGTGGCGGTACGCTTGACCTGACGCTTTGTCGCCTGATCGATGGAATGCTGGTCCAAATAGCCAACGACGGCACTGAAGAGGTAGGTGGTGATGTCTTCGATGATGCCATAAAAAATGAGGTTGTCCGGCGTGTACTGAAGGCACGGGGTCTGGATGATACGGTGCAATATCATCCCGATGCGATGATGCGTCTGTTGCATCGTTGTGAAAGAGCAAAGATCGACCTATCCACACGCGACAGCGTTGAACTGTATGTGGCAGGATTTTTCCAGGCGATTCCGGATGAGGAGCTGGACTATTCACTGAGCCGGGTTGAATTGGAAGACATCACCGGTCCACTTCTGGATAAAGGGTTTTCACGAATCAGCAAGTTGCTCGATGCGGCCGACGTATCACACGCTCAGATTGCCGCGTGCCTGGCTACTGGTGGAATGGCCAACATGCCAGCTATCAAAGCCCGCCTGCACGAGTGGTTTGGGCCACAGCGAGTTCAAGTATCTGAACGTAGCGGGACATTGATAGCCGAAGGGGCCGCCTGGATCGCGCACGACAGTGCCAGGTTGCATCTTGCCAAGAACGTGGAACTATTGCTGGCGCGGAATTCATACATGCCGCTGGTCAAGGCAGGCACTACGATGCCAAGCGAAGGTGAAGTACAGGCTGACCAGTTTCACATCTACTGTGCTGATCCACGCGATGGCTTTGCGAAATTCCAGTTGTGCGCACCCACCCGTCCGGGCTCGAAGGTGCTACCAAATGACCGTCGCAACCCATTGGAGAACTTGATCGTAGAAGTCG
>JBDLIZ010000802.1:0-1797 GCA_039714615.1 Pseudomonadota bacterium
CCTGGCAGCACGAGGCTATTACCTGGCCTACCAGGTTGTCAGGGATAGCGTCACAAGGGTCCTCAAGGGCGAGAACCCAGGCACCGTTGTCGATGAGGCACACCGTACATGGTACCGGGAGCTGTTTGCGCCCAGCATTACGGCAGGCATTCTGCAACCTGCCGACCTTGCTGGCTACCGTAATGATCAGGTCTATATCCGCCGATCCATGCACACGCCCCCAAACCGGGACGCGGTACGTGATCTCATGCCTGCGCTCTTCAATCTGATCAAAGAAGAGCCAAACCCGGCAGTTCGGGTTGTACTGGGACATTTCATGTTTGTGTATATCCATCCTTATATGGATGGTAACGGACGCATTGGACGGTTTTTAATGAATGTCATGCTGGCCGCTGGGGGCTATCCGTGGACTGTCATTCCTGTAGAAGAACGCAATGCCTATATGGCCGCACTTGAAGCTGCCAGCGTGAGCAATAATATAGGTCCTTTCACTGACTTTCTTGCCACGTTGGTCAGAGCCAACCTGGAATTACGTTAATCGATAAATGACAGGGTAGCGTTTCAGAGGTTTCAGCTATGGATCTTTTCTGGAGCCTGTTATTCTTTTTCCTTATCTCTATTGAGGTAACCGTTATTCTACGAGGATAATATGAAAATACTTCTTGTATTGACATTGTTTTTGCCAACCTTCAGCGCGTACGCCGAGGACATAGAAGCTTTAGATGAAAAATGCTGGAACGCGCATACGAATCGAAGCTTTTTTAAAGTCGGTATGTACTGTAAGAAGGGCGCCAGGCTGGGGGGTATGAAGTCACAACACGTATGGGGCCAACAGATGTATGGCAAGAAGAAGTACGATGAGGCGCGGTCTTTATTTGTTTTATCTGCCGAACAGGGCATGGGCAAGTCCTATGCGGCTCTGGGAGAAATGCACGAGAAAGGCTATGGCGTTATAAAGGACGCATGTAAAGCAAAGGAATATTACCTCAAAGGTGTTGAATTAAACGACATCACCTCGAACAGGTTGCTGGGAAACAATTTATTGTTTGGGTCGTGTTCAGAGCCATCCCCAAAGCAGGCCATACAGTATCTTGAAAATGCAGCCATGACAGACCCCGAGTACCAGTATCTTGTTGGCACGGCCTATTCGCAGCTTGACGATTTTGTTAATGGGCATGCCTGGATGTCTGTCGCCAAAGGCAACGGCTTCGAAGATGAAAAGCGGATAATTGATGCAATCAATCAACTACTTTCAGAGGAACAAAAGCAGGAATCTGCGAAAATGCAGCGAGTAATAAACCGGAAGTTAATGGAATATAACAATACCCGGAATCAAAGTTCCCGCTAAAGCAAGAATAGAATCAGGCCAAACCCGCATCATATCTGGCATGCCAGCGCTGTATCTAAATGAGGAGAAGACGATTGGAGGTTACCTGCATGTCGCAGAAAGAACAGCTGCCACCAACTACGGCCTGGATGTGCCTTCCCCTTCAGACCGGTGACGTTCTGCAGCAATGGAGTGTTACCCGGCACGTGATTTCGGCGCTGATCGGCGACGAAATCACGCGCTGATTTGCATGGATGATTACCTTAAACTATTTGTGTGCAACACCCTTATCCGGGATAGAGGCGGCGGTGTGGCTCACCCCGATTTTTTGCGCAAAGTCCGCTGCACACTCGGACGATGCTTCTGCCAGTTTCTTTTTCAGCAGTTCGGCACCATTTTCCATTAATTCGTCATAGGTCGGTGATTGCTCGGAGTACGCTTCATTGATCAGGCAGCGTTCCGAGCTGATA
>JBDLIZ010000803.1:0-1722 GCA_039714615.1 Pseudomonadota bacterium
CGTGGATGAATGCCCCCTCGTTTCGAAGGCCTGAGGTTACATTTTAGATTGAATCAGACGTCGAGGCCTTTCTCCGCGTAGCGGCTTCGTCCAACAATGAGTTTAGGCCGACGTTTGCTGTTTTTATCTGCTACGGCACGCACCCGTTGGAATACCCGGTGGGCGAGCGCAACTTTGTCGTCGCTCTCGGGTACCACCTCGCCATAGGCCTCGACATAAAACGCAACCTCGTTTCTCGGCTGTTCCGGTATTGCATTGACACCGGGAGGCACGATACAGAGTATCGCCAGAACTACCCAGGCGATGGCACTTTGAATCCACTGTATGTTCATAAGCTGGATGGACCCAGTTTTTGCATCATGATCAACAAGTTTCGACTCAAGTCCTGGTAAGCGTGGTGATCGCCTTGGCGAGCGGCGTTATCCAATAGGGGTCTAAGATGCGCAAGTGCTTCGATGGATTCATTCGCGCTTTCATCCAGTGCGGTGCGCTTTTTGAATTCGCTGTGCAGTATTTCAAGTGTAGCTTGATGGGAGGTCAGATCCTGGGGAGTGCGAGCAGGGTGAACTTGAACCCACACCAGTACCATCCAACGACCAAGCTCATAATACTGCTTCCAATCGGTATCAGCCCACGGGCGCCCTGCGGGCGGGAATAGCCGCTCAGGCAATAGGCCGGCCCGGTCAGCGAAAAGTGCGCATTTTCCAGACCAAAGCCCGGCACCGAAGGCTTGCCTTGCTGGAGTGAGTTGTACTTCATTGAATCCCAGCACTGCGCTTTCCCAGGGCAGCGGCAGATCCTCTAGGATGAGCGCCACTCTACTGGAGTCTTGCGTACTAAATAGGATATAGCCTTGGCTGATGCGTTGATTGAGGTTAGGTGTAGTTGGCCACAACAGCACTATGCTCACCAATGCCAGGGCTGCAGCGAGGGGTATCGCCACCCGCCAGGACGCGAATGTAAGGTTGAACCGTTGTCCAAGCTTAGCCAGCCACGCTGACCTGCTTTTGGTAACAGGTGCGGCCTCCTTAAGATAGGCGCCGATTTCCAACCACTGAAAATAGCACTGCGGACAGCGATTAAGATGTGCCAACATGCGCTGTCTGGTCTCACCCATGAGAGAGCCGTCCACGAAGGCCGCGAGCTGTTCACTTGAAGGGCAGTTGCCGGTCCCCTGTTGCTGCGATGCCGCGAGCCCCATCAAGGCAATCAGGCGCTCGTTCTCTTCAGAGTGGGGTTTGTCACTCATGATGCACCCTCATGTGTCTTTGCTGATTATTCATCTAGGAATCCCGCCTGCAAGCATGCCCGGCGCAATTGCTTGATGAGTTTGTTAAAGCGTTTGTAGGGATCACCGCTTAGATTGAGTAGACTGACTATGGTCTTCATATCCACGCCATCCACATAGCGCATGCGCAACAACAGACGGTCTTCGGCTGACAGCCGGACATGTTCGCTCAACCGTTTTTGCAGCTCTGCTACCCGATTATCTATCGCCTCATCGGTATCAGCATAAGAAACCAGATAGCCTTCCAAGACCTCCAGCATCTCCTTGTTGTTTACCGTTAACATCTCACCGGGATCAGAATCCGGGGAGATTTGCTCACCCACATTTTCTATAGATACGGTTTGTTCCTGATATTTTGGACGGCTGCAACATCTCACTAGAATGGTCTTCACAATACGTTCGATAAACCAAGTCTCTCTGTCGGGGGCAGTTGC
>JBDLIZ010000804.1:0-1586 GCA_039714615.1 Pseudomonadota bacterium
GTCATCCAAGAAAAGCACCGTGGTTCCGGTGCCGCATGAGTGTATCGACTACGCCCAGATTGGTGATGTCATTCGCTTCAGGGACACGCGCGGCAAGAAGAGAAAACTCACTGTCGTGCGCAAGGACAAGAAGGGCCTGCAGCTTGAATGCTACAAGACAGCGTATATCTCGACCGGCACAAAACTCAGATTGAAACGTATGGAGTCCGGGGAAACGATCAAGTATCGGGTCGGCAGGCTGCCACCGGTCGAGGAACCCATCATTCTTAACGATGGCGGCACGCTGATCCTGCATCGTAGCAACACGCCGGGCGAACCGGCGGTCGTCGATGCGGACGGCCTGGTTGTTAAGCCGGCACAGATCTCCTGTAGACAGCCGGAGGTATTCAGGTTTATCAAGGCAGGCGACCCGATTCATCTGAATGACGGCAAGATCGAAGGGATCGCCAAGTCCGTATCAGATGAGGAACTGCTAATCACGATTACGCATGCGAAAGCGTCGGGAAGCCGCTTACGTGGCGATAAAGGCATCAACTTTCCGAAAAGCGACATCCAGCTTCATGGCTTGACGGAAACAGACAAAACGAATCTCAAATTTATAGTCGAGCATGCTGACGCAGTGAGCCTGTCCTTCGTAAGGAAGCCCAAAGACATTATTGCCCTCGAGAATGAACTCAAGAAATACCCTTCGAATCGGCTCGGTATCATTCCCAAAGTGGAGACTGTCGAAGCCTTCAATAACCTTCCCAAGCTCCTGCTGGCAACAATGTGCCACCATCCAGCCGGCATAATGATCGCAAGAGGCGATCTCGCAGTTGAATGTGGCTGGGAGCGCCTGGCCGAGATCCAGGAAGAGATCCTCTGGATGTGCGAAGCCGCTCAGCTACCCGTCATCTGGGCAACTCAGGTCCTGGAGCAGGAGACCAAGAAAGGACGGCCATCAAGAGCCGAAATCACCGATGCTGCAATGTCGCAGCGTGCCGATTGCGTGATGCTCAACAAGGGTCCCCACATTGTGGCTGCGATTAAGATGCTCGATAACATCCTGAGGCGCATGCAGGGCCATCAGCAAAAGAAAACGCCGAAACTCCGGAAACTGAGTATTACTGAGATCTGATCATTGAAAGTGTAAGCCAAAAAAAGCTCCCAGTCCGCCCACGTCTACATGTGATTGTCGGTATCTGATCTGACAGACAGTGTCCGATTCGATCAAAACTCAATGACCGCTTCCACCAACAGCGGTCGGTCAGTTGGCTCGCCAAATGCTGCTGTCACAGGCAGAGAACGGCCCTTACAGTCAAAAAATCGAACGACCGCTTTCGAGCAACAGGGTAAAGAAATTTCAAGAGAGGTGCGTCATCAGCTTGGGAAGCTGATGTCCTACCATTGGACGACACCCGCTAATCTATGGTTTTCAATAGTTTTCCAACACGATCAAACGATACTAATAGTCTCCCGGTAGAGGAATGGTATCGACATTTATGGGTCAATTGTCTTGGGCTCGTGCATCTCTTTTTTATTCAAACAAAGCAATTCGAACCGATGTGGAAATTGCCTACCCTAATACGTATTCATTGAGTGTTGCC
>JBDLIZ010000805.1:0-1535 GCA_039714615.1 Pseudomonadota bacterium
ACAGGGTGGAAAGACTCGGTACATCAAACCCGGTCAGCCACATGGCACAGACAATGGCGATCCGGAACGGGTGGTCTCTTTCCTTGAACGCCTCATCCAGATCCATCCGCTGCATGTTGCGGAAACGGGGATCTGCGCGCATGGCTGCCGGCAGCTCCATACCCTCTTTGATCAAGCTGCGGTGCGGGGTGATGTCAAGATCCCACTTGCGGAACTTGTCCACCTCACCTTGCTCTTCACTGACAACAACCGCCATGCGTGTATCCACCATCCACTTGATCTGGCGCTCAATATAGGCTGCTTCCTGCTCGTCAGTCGATATAGTGAGCCCCTTGCCCAATTCCCGCATCCGGTCATCCCAGTATTGCTGAATCAGTTTGTACATTCGCACACAGGTAAACTTGTCGATGCACACCAGCATAACCTTGCCTGACTCCCAGGCCGTGGAGTAATGCTGCACGAAATCCCGCGCGACCTGATCGAGCCGTTTATCCGCCGTGATAATGTGATAGTCGCGCTTGAGTTCCCGCTCCAGCCGCTGTTCGACATCGATGTCGTCCGTCTCCAGCTCTTCGAGCTTTTCGGCAATACGTTCGTTGAGATCGCCCACCGCAATACCGAGTTTGTCACCACGGGCATCGTAATAAAGCGGAACTGTGGCCTGATCCTCAACAGCCCGCTGGAAGTCATAGGTGGATACGTAATCGCCAAACACCCGGCGCGTGACCTCGTCGTCGGTGAACAGCGGCGTACCCGTGAAGCCGATATAACTCGCATTGGGCAGGGCGTTGCGCATATTCAGCGCCAGTGTGCCGTACTGGGTACGGTGGGCCTCGTCGGTAATGACAATGACATCATCACGTTGTGTATAGCCCTCATCGGGATCGACTTCCTGGTTGAACTTCTGGATCAGCGAAAAAATGTAGGACTTGTGCTCGGCCAGCAGCCCGCCCAGGTGCTGCCCGCTGAATGCCCGGCAGGGATCGCGGTCATTATCGACCACGCCGCAACCGGCAAAGGTCTTGTAGATCTGCGTATCCAGATCATCGCGGTCGGTCAGGATCACGAAGGTGAAATTCCCGCCCAGCTTGCGGTGCACCTTGCGGGTGAACATCACCATCGAATAGCTCTTGCCCGCCCCCTGGGTATGCCAGAACACGCCGAGTTTGCCCTGGCGGCTACCGCGGTCCCGCACCGCCTCGATGGCCCGGTTCACACCGAGGAACTGGTGATTACGGGCGACGATCTTTTTGGCTTCTCCGGAAGACTCATCGAACAGGATGAAGTTCTCCAGCAGATCCATGAAATTGCCCTTGTTACAGATCCCCATGAGCAGGGTTTCCATATCGACCGCGCCCGACTCGTCCTCGACCAGCCGCTTCCACTCGTGAAAGTGTTCCCACTTGCTGGTCAGGGAGCCGATCTTTGCCTTGTCGCCATTGCCGAACATGACAATGGCGTTGTGATGGAACAGATGGGGGATGGTGTCGAGATAGTCGGAATAATTCTTCTCGAATGCCGTTTTCAGATCCTTG